>CAYUAM010000017.1:0-14225 GCA_964442805.1 uncultured Anaerolineales bacterium
CTCCTCCAGCATCCTGGCTCCCTCTTCCTGGGCGGCCTTGAGGAGTTCCCTATCGCCCAGGAGATCGTCCACCCTCTCCTTAGCCTCCTTCACGATCTTTTCCGCCTCCGCTTGAGCCTCGGCTATTAACTTTTCCCTCTCCTCTTGCACCCGCCTGGCTTCCCTGATCTCCTGGGGGATGGCTACACGCAGTTGGTCGATTATCTCCCGACACTCCTCTCCGTCGATGAGGACCCCGGAGGATAAGGGCAGCCGCTTTCCTTTGCCGAGCAGTTTCTCCAAACGCTCAACTAGATAGAGTATCTCCATCCTCATCACCCCCTTGGCTAGCCCCTTCCACCCAATAGGCCTCGGAGAGGAGCAAACCTAACCTTGGCGCCCTAATCCCGCAGGGAGACGATCTTGATCCGCTCCCGCTCCTCCCCGCTCAACTTTTTGAGTTTAGCCGTCAGGGCGGCCTCCACATGGGGAGGAACCATGTTAGAGATATCCCCTCCCAGTTTGGCCACCTCTTTCACCAGGCTGGAACTGAGGAAATAATACTCGTGCGTGGTCATCAGGCAGACCGTCTCTATGTCCGCCGCCAGGGCCCGGTTCATGAGAGCCATCTGGAACTCGAACTCGAAATCGGCGATGACCCGCAGGCCCCGCACGATGGCTTGGGCCCCCTTGCTACGGGCGAAATCCACGGTGAGGCCATCATACCTCTCCACGCTGACGTTAGGGAGGTGACGCACGGCCTCTTCGAGCAAGGCCACCCTCTCGTCGCAGGAGAAGAGGAGGGTCTTTATGGGGTGGGCGTAGACGGCGATGAGGAGGTGGTCGAAGAGGCCCGAGGCCCGTTGGGCCACATCTAGGTGTCCTTTGGTTATGGGGTCGAAGGTGCCAGGAAAAAGGGCTGTAGTCATCGCTCCTCCCAATACATTATAACATACGCGTACTAGGGCTGCCTAGCGAACTGCCGGTGTTTCCATATCTCCGTCCCCTCTCGTTTTCGCCTTGTAGTAGGAGGCGAATCTCCTCAATAAGAGCCTTCCGTCGTTCCACCCCTGCTTCCGGATATCTACGAAGGAGTTCCATGATCTCCGTCACCGAGAGGCCCTCCCTTTGGGCCTCTTGGCTCCAGAAGGTGGCTAGGCTTTCCAGCCCACCGATAACCGCTCGATTGGCATAGCCGGTGCTCTCCTCCAGGGCCAGGATTTTTTCCAGTCTTTTCGCGGCAGACGTCGTGAGCTTTTGGGATTTGGCCGCTTGGCATGTCACTCGCTCGAAATCGCGGCGTTCAAGACACCGAGCGGACGGGGAAGCCGTAGCAATGAGTCGCAGTAGTTCTTGTCCGTTTATTGTCCGGATACCCTTGTCTTTAGCAAAGCGCATAGCCGGCTCAGTAAATGTAGAGGAGGTAACAAACCATGCCTCAGCGTCTTCATCAGCGACTGCTCCATATAGCTCTCTTAAATGTTTCACTTCAACCGGCTTCTCATACTGCTTGCACTGAATGAGCACCCGTTTTTCCGCCCCTGTAGCTACGATGTCCACGCCCCCGTCAGCTGAAGCGGAGGTTAGGCGAGCGTGATAGCCCAGAGAGACCAGCAGATCTCTAACCAACCCCTCAAATTGGTGGGGCGATAGGCTTCGGATGTACTTCATAGTAATCGGAAGAGGTTCGTGAAAGGATACAACAGGGCGCTTCTCGTAGACCGAGGGTTTGTTCTCCCTAACCTCCATTTGGCTCCCTTTGTCCTCATGCTGTAGCAAGTCTTTAAGTCGTTTCAACCGTTTCAGTTCGTCGGCGGGTAACCCCTCGAGGGAAACTTTAGGCAAGGAAATCGGCGGGTACAAGCCTGGCTCTGGAGCCGTTATTGGCCCACCATTGTTGTCCAGTTTGCACCGCACGCTATATATACAATCACCATCGTCATATATGGAAACAACGAGTACATTCTGTGGAAAATCCCGATGCAGGCGAATGGTGTAAGATATTTGCTCACTGGTGGTCTTCAGCAACTCTCTATAGCGTAGATCTACCGTTCTTCGAGACGGCTGGATGTAGGATGGCACATCACGTCTTCTGTAATACCGGTACGACGCTACCAATCCCTGCTGAGCACGGAAGAGGGCTTCATTCTTGATGGGTGTAGCGTCAAGCATTACTAGGATTGACGCAGGTGTCACTTGAATGTCCCGCCCTGTCACCAGTTGTAGATATCGCGTCACCGCTTCAGTAGACCCTTGCTGCCGCAAGGCTTTGCCCGATTCTCTCTCCTTCTCGAGTGGGGACGGCCCTGGAGGAAACAGCCATCTTATGACGGCCACCACAATAAGAACTACTACTAAAATAGCCAGGCCAATTACTAGGGTATCCATAAGCACGCTACCCGCAAGCCTTGCGCCTTGGCTGGGTGTCCTGATCAACGGCAATGTTATATGAGATGAATCTTCCGAACAACTCTAGGAGATTTCCTGAGGCTCTGTCCACTCCTCTAGCCCTTTCCAAAATCGCCCAACTTGTTTGGCCAAAAGTCTGTGCTCTGGGCTATCAAGCTCTGGGTCGCTGTCAATTATGGCTTCGGCCAAGGCTCGCGCTTGTTCAAGAGTCGTTACATCCGCGAGAGAGGCCACTTTCAAACCTGTAGCCCCCGCCTGGTGTAAGCCCCGAGTTAAGAACTCCCCGGGGCCCCTCATGGACAAGTCCACCTCCGCCAGTTTGAAGCCGTCCTGGGTCTCCTCGATGGCCTGCAACCTCTGCCTGGCCTCCTCACTGGGGGAATCGGCCAGGAGGAGACAGTAGGATTGGACTTCCCCTCGACCCACGCGACCACGAAATTGGTGCAACTGGGCCAAGCCGAAGCGGTCCGCTCCCTCCACCAATAGGACCGTGGCCCGGGGGACATCGATCCCCACCTCCACCACCGGGGTGGCCACCAATACCTCGAAAGCCCCACCATAGAAGCCCCTCATGCTTTCGTCTTTCTCCCCAGGAGGCATGCGGCCGTGGATGAGGCCCAAGCGGAGGTCTGGAAATACCTGCTGCAGCCTCTCATATTCGGCCGTGGCCGCCTTGGCCTCTATCTTCTCCGATTCCTCCACCAGGGGGCAGATGATGAAGGCCTGGTTCCCCTCCTTCGCCTTGCTCCGGAGGAAGGCGTAGGCTCGCTCCCTCTCCCGAGGGGACATCCATCGGGTGACGATCTCCTTTCGACCTGGAGGAAGTTGATCGATGACGGAGAGGTCCAAATCTCCATATAGGGTCAGGGCCAGGGTGCGGGGGATGGGAGTGGCGCTCATCACCAAGACGTGGGGGTGGTAACCCTTTTGGCGCAGGGCGCTCCTCTGTCGGACCCCGAAGCGGTGCTGCTCGTCGATGATCGCCAGGGCCAGGGCGTGGAACTCCACCCCGGCCTGGATGAGGGCGTGAGTGCCGATCACGACTTGCGCCTCTCCGGAGACGATCTGAGCATAAGCCTCCTCCTTCTCCTGAGGCTTCAGGCTCCCGGTGAGGAGCCGGAGGCGGGGAGGCTCCTCGAGCCCGGCATAGAGACGAGATAGGGTGGCATAATGTTGTTCAGCCAAGATCTCCGTGGGGGCCATCAAGACCGCCTGGGCCCCATTGGCCACGGCCATAAGCATGGCCGCCGCCGCCACCACTGTCTTGCCAGAACCTACATCCCCCTGCAAAAGACGGCTCATAGGTTTGGCTCCTTCCAGATCGGCCAAGATCTCCCCCAGAACCTTCTCTTGGGCACCGGTGAGGGTGAAGGGCAACGAGCCCAGGAAGGAATCCAAGAGCCCCCTGTCTGTGGTCAGAGGTCGCCCCGGTTGCTCCCTCCACTGATGCCTCTGCCTCAGCACCCCCAACTGGATGAGGAGGAACTCGTCGAAGGCCAGACGCCTTCGGGCTTGCTTGAGCCTCTCCCCATCGTCGGGGAAATGGATCTGCTGCATGGCCGACTCCAGAGAAAAAAGCCCGGCTCGTTCTCGGAGGGGTAGGGGAAGATGATCGGGGAGTCGCAGGGACCAATAATCGACGGTGCGTTTCATCAGGCGTCGCAACCAGCGAGCGCCTATCCCTTGGGTAAGGGGATAGACCGGCACCAGGCGACCAGTATGCACCAACTCCTCATCGAGAGGCTCCCAAGCCGGGGAGGAGAAGACCAGCCGCCCCAGGTATTGATCCACCTTGCCACTTATGACCACCTGGCGGCCGGGCTTAAGTTGTTTGGCCAAGTAGGGCTGATTGAACCAAGTGGCCTGGATGGTGGCCGTGCCGTCCGAGATGATGGCGGTGGTCAATATCTTGCCCCCTCGGCTCTCCCGGTTTCCGGCCTCATGGACCGTGCCCACCACGGTCACCTCTTCCCCGTACTCCAAGCGATCTATGGGCTTGAGGGCGCGAAAATCCTCGTAGCGGTGGGGAAAGAGGTACAAGAGGTCACGAATGGTCTCCACGCCCAAACGGGCCAATCGTCGGGCGTAGCCATCGCTGATGCCGTGAAGTTCAGTCACCGGGGAATCGACGGTGACCCTGCTCTCCGCTGCCGGAGGCAGCGGTTCTTCTTCCTGGGGGGCTGCGACCTTGCCCTCCCTGAGCAGGCCTCGGATCCGCCCTAAGGTGGCTTTTCGCTCCTCAATACCCTTTTCTGGGTACTGGCGAAGGAGTTCCACGACCTCCGTCACCGAGAGGCCCTCCCTTTGGGCCTCTTGGCTCCAGAAGGTGGCTAGGCTTTCCAGCCCTCCGATGACCGCTCGATTGGCATAGCCGGTGCTCTCCTCCAGGGCCAGGATCTTTTCCAACCTCTCCATGGCGGACATGTCAATAGATGCCCTCGTAAACGAAGACCCCCGTGGCCCCCGGGCCCACATAGGTGGCCAAGGTTGGGCCGTAGGTCGCCACCTCAACCTCCAGATGAGGGTAGGTGACCTCGATCCGCTGCAGAAGTTCCTCCACCTCGGCCCCGTTGATGCCCCGGAGGAGGGTCATCTTCTCGATGCGGGGGAACTCGGTGATGAACTCGTATAACTTCTCCAAAGCGTCGCTCCTGGTGCGGACCTTCTCCAAAGGTTGGATCTCCCCCTCCTCGATGATGAGGAGAGGCTTGATGCCCAACATGGTGCCCAAAAGGGCTTGGGCTTTGCCTATCCGACCCCCCCGTTCCAGGTATTCGAAGGTCTCCACGAAGAAGACCAAATAAAGGTGGGGGATCATCCCTCGCATCAGCCTCACCATCTCCCCCAGGTTGGCTCCCTCTTGAGCGGCTTCAGCGGCCGCCATGACCAAAGCCCCCAAGGCCAAAGAGGTGGTGAGGGAATCTACCACCACGATCTCGCATTGTCCTAGGTAAGATTCAGCCACCTCGCAGGCCAGTTTGTAGGTATCGTTGAGGCGGGAGGAGAGATGGATGGCGATCACCTGGTCCGTCTCTTCGCTTAGCCTCCGGAAGGCCTCATGAAACTCCTCCTCCGAGGGGGGCGAAGCGTAAGGAGGAAAGGGGGACTGATGCAACCTCTGGAAGAACTCTCGCGGGGTGAGGTCTATCCCGTCACGGAAGACCTCGCTCCCAAAATGGATGTGCAGGGGC
The DNA here is from genome assembly GCA_964442805.1 of uncultured Anaerolineales bacterium. Taxonomy (GTDB): domain Bacteria; phylum Chloroflexota; class Anaerolineae; order UBA7937; family UBA7937; genus CAYUAM01. The sequence goes on from CAYUAM010000017.1 coordinate 5,580, forward strand.
ACCACGGTGATCCCTAAACTCTCCACCGTTTCCGGTGGGAGATCGGCCGTGCTGTCAGTTAAGACTTTTACCTTCCCCATCTCTCATTCCACCGAGATTATATAGTGATAATGAGGCTGCCCACCATCTACGCATTCCACCTCTTTTTCGGGGTACCTCTGTCTGATTTTCTGAGCCAGGGCCTGGGCTTGGGGAGGGGAGACGCTATCCCCGTGATAGAGGGTGATGATCTCGCCGTCCTGGGCCCCCATCTTTTTGAGGCTCTCTTGGACCACCTCTTCTATGGTCTCCCCGGCGATGGTCAATTGGCCTTCGATAATGGAGATCAGTTGCCCCATCCTCACCCGGATGCTGTTGATCTTGGCTGGACGGATGGCAGTGGTTATCTCCGCCGTCCGAATGCCGGCCAGGGCTTTCCCCATGGCTTGAACGTTGCTCTCCAAATCGGCCTTCCGATTGAAGGCTAGCAGGGCCCCCACTCCCTGAGGGATGGTAACGGTGGGCACTATGGTTACCTCCTTTCGAGAGAGTTCTTGGGCCCGCTCCGCCGCCAGGAGGATGTTTTCGTTATTGGGTAGGACGATCACCTTTCGGATAGGAAGGGAATCAACTGCCTCCAAGATCTCCTGGGTGCTGGGGTTCATGGTCTGGCCACCAGGGACGATGCCGTCGGCCCCCAGGCTCTCGAAGACCCGGATCAGCCCCGGGCCGGAGACCACAGCCACGATGGCTATGCCCTCGGTTTCTTGAGCAGCCTGGGCAGCTTCCTGACCCATGATCAGATACTCTCGGTGCTGCTCCTGCATGTTGTCGATCTTGATGTCGCGCAAGACGCCCTTGCTGGAGGCGTAACCAAGTACCGCCCCGGGGTCGAAGGTATGGACGTGGACCTTTATCAGACGGTCATCGCCCACAGCCAAGGCCGACTGCCCCAGGGAAGCGATAACTTTCCTCATCTCCTCCAGGTCCAAGCCTCGGCCCTCCAAGATGAACTCGGTGCAATAGCCCCATTCCATCTCTGGGGGCCCGGAAGCCTTAGGCATGGTGGTTTCTACAGTCTCGGCCATCTCTATCGCCTCCCCTTTCAGGTGACGGAGGGCTCCATCTAGGATGACGAAAAGCCCCTCTCCTCCCGCATCGACCACCCCCGCTTCGCGGAGGACATCGAGGAGGGCGGGAGTATGGGCCACCGATTCCTTGGCCGCCTTCACCGTATCCTCCCAGACCAGAAGGAGATCGTTCCCTTCCTGGGCAGAGCGAAGGGCGGCTTGAGCGGCCTCCCGGCTCACCGTGAGCATGGTACCCTCGACCGGCTGGATGACCCCCTTGTAGGCCATGTTCGAGGCCTCCACCATGGCCTGAGCGAAATCAGGGGGGCCGAAACTCTCCTTGCTTTCCAGGCTGTTGGCCATCCCCCTAAAGAGTTGGGAGAGGATGACCCCGGAGTTGCCCCTAGCCCCCATGAGGGCTCCATAGGCTGCCGCCTGGGCCACGGCGGCTACGGTATGGCCCTCTGCATTCCCTATCTCTTGCAGGGCAGCCTGCATGGTGAGGAGCATGTTGGTTCCCGTATCGCCGTCGGGGACGGGGAAGACGTTCAAGGCATTTATGGCCGCAGCATGTCTATCCAATAACGCCGTGGCCGTGGCCAACATGTCCCTAAACTCCTTGCCACCACAGCGGAAACCCCCGCCTCCGGCTTCCCCTCTCCCTTTCACTCCCTGGCCTCCGCCATTTGGGCCTATTTTGAACTCACCCGGAGCCCCTGAACGTGGACGTTAACTTGGGCTATGGGCACCCCCAAGGCCTTCTCCAGGTTGTATTTCACGCCTTGGACGATATTGTGGGCTACCTCAGAGACTTTGGTTCCATATTCGATGATGACATAGAGATCGATGACGATTTGATCGTCGATGAGCCTCACTTCCACCCCTTGGCGGTAACTCTCCCGGCGGTGGAGGAGCACAGCCAAGCCGTCCCGAAAATCCCGTGCCGCCAAACCCACCACCCCATAACATTGAAGCACCGCTTGGCTGGCCAAATTAGCGATGGCGGTAGGCGAGATCTCGATCTTCCCCAGTCTCGTTTCTTCGCTCATCTTCCCTCTCCTTCGAAGGGTTTGCCTAAATGGGGCTCTTGTGGTATCATCTGCCATGGAAAGGGATAAAAGAGATGGCCAGATGTGAGATATGTGGCAAAGAGCCCCAGTTCGGTCATAACGTCAGCCACGCCCTCAATCGCACTAAGAGGCGATTCAAACCCAATATCCAGAAGAGAACGGTCATCATCGGCGGCGCCAAGAGGCAGATCAAGGTATGCACCAAGTGTTTGCGCTCCTTGGATAGGATGATCTCGGAAGGGAAGTTGCCGCGCTAACCTTTCCAATTATTAAACCCCCCTTTTGGCCCCAGGGTGCGTCCCTATGCTCTCCCGTAAGGCTTTGATGGCTGAGCCTACCCCTTCTCTGCTTTCAAAGACGGCTTCGCCAGTCACCAAGACTCGGGCCCCGGCCGCCACCACCTGGGGGGCGGTCTCGACGTTGATCCCCCCGTCCACCTCCAACTCGCAGCCCAGCCCCCTCTCATCCAGGAGGCGCCGCATCCTCTCGATCTTCTCCAGCATGCTAGGTATGAACTCCTGCCCCCCGAAGCCAGGGTTGACCGTCATCAGGAGCACCAGGTCCACATAAGGCAGCACTTCCTCGATCTGGGCGATGGGGGTCATGGGATTAAGGGAGACCCCTGGCTTGACCCCCAGACTCCTGATCCTCTCTACCGCTCTATGAAGGTGAACTTCCGCCTCTTGATGAACGGTGAGGATATCCGCGCCGGCCTCGGCGAAGGCTTGGAGGTGCTTCTGGGGCTCTTCCACCATGAGGTGAACATCGAGAGGCAACCCCGTCACCTTGCGCAGGGCCTCCACCACCAGGGGCCCCATGGTGATCTGAGGGACGAAATGGCCATCCATCACATCTACGTGGATGTAATCAGCCCCGGCGGCCTCGGCGGCGGCCACCTCTTGAGCCAGATGCGCGAAATCGGCGGCGAGGATGGAAGAGGCGAGTTTTATATACATTTTAGTCTATCTCCAAGTTAATAATGATACTATTTCTGTCATAAAAAATCAATACGGGGACGGGAGCGGAGTTGCCCACAGCCGGCTTGGATCTCTACCCCCCGGCCCAGGCGCAACGTGGCCCGAACTCCCCTTTCCGAGAGCGCTTTCCGGAAGGCTGAGGCCCTCTTCCGGGAGGAGCCCCGCCAGGGACAATCGGGGGTGGGGTTCAGGGGGATGAGGTTGACGTGGCAGAGGAGCCCTTCCAGGAGGAGGGCCAACTCCTCGGCCTGCTGGGAGGAGTCGTTGAGTCCCTCTATGAGGGCGTATTCGAAGGTGATGCGCCGCCCGGTTCGCTCCACATACTCCCTGCAAGCGGCCAACAGGGGAGCCAAGGGATAACGCCGGTTGAGGGGCACCAGTCGGTCCCGCAGGGGGTCATTGGGGGCGTGAAGGGAGACGGCCAGCCCTACCTGCAAGGGCTCTTTGCTCAAACGCTCGATGCCCGGCACCAAGCCCACGGTGGAGATGATGAGGTGGCGAGCCCCCAGGCCGAAGCAACGGGGGTCGGTCAGGATTCGGACGGCCTGCCAAGTGGCCTCATAGTTGGCCAAGGGCTCCCCCATGCCCATGAAGACGATGTTGGTGACCCTCTCCACCCGGCGGGCGAAATGGAGAACCTGGCCCACTATCTCTCCAGGAGAAAGGTCCCGCACGAAGCCCGATTGGCCAGTGGCGCAAAAGGGACAACCTATGGCACACCCCACCTGAGTGGAGAGGCAAACGGTGTTGCGCCTCCGGTAACGCATGAGGACGCTCTCTATGGTCTCCCCGTCCCTCAGGGCGAAGAGGGCCTTTGTAGTGAGGCCATCGGGGGAGGTGACCTCCTCCAGGAGGGTGAGAAGATCGATTTGAGCCCCCTCTTTAAGCCGCTCCCGCAGGGTCAGGGGGAGGTTATGCAGCTCATCGAAGTCGGTGGCCAGACGTTTATATAGCCATCGGGCCACCTGAGCGGCGCGGTAGGAGGGCTGGCCTAGGGAGGAGAAGAACTCCTCCAACTCAGCGTAGGATAAATCTAAGAGGGCGACCTTGACGTCGCCCTCCAGCACCTTGGATTTCGACATGTCAATTATGGCCTAATCGCGGCGACGCATCCCCGTGGCTAAGAAGACGTAATAGAGGAGGGTGGAGATGGCTTGGGCCAGGGCGGCCACATAAGTCAGAGCGGCCGCGGAGAGCACCGCTTGGGTCCCTTCCAGTTCTCGCGAATCCACTAAGCCACTGCTGCTCAGGAGCCGTATCGCCCTTTGGCTGGCATCCCACTCCACGGGCAGGGTAACGAAGGCGAAGACCACGCTAGCGGAGAAGAAGACGATCCCCAGCCAGAGGAGCCCAGAAAATTGCAGGATGATGCCGATGAAGAAGAGGATGAAGCCTAGGTAGGAGCCCAAATTCACCACCGGCACCAGCCCGGAGCGCAGCCGCAAGGGAGCATAGTTAGTCTGGTCTTGCAGGGCGTGACCCACCTCGTGGGCTACCACCCCCAGGGCAGCCACTGAGGGGCTATAGGCCACCTCCTTGCTGAGGCGCAGGGTCTTGCTCCGGGGGTCATAGTGGTCGCTGAGGCGGCCGGGGGCGCCCTCCACGTTGACATGGCTCAGGCCGGCGGCCCCCAGGAGCCAGCGTGCGGCGTCCAGGCCGGTCACCCCCCTCATATTGGGGGTGCGAGAATATTTAGAATAGGCCGAGCGCACCTTCCATTGAGCATAGAAGGCCAAGATGAGGGCGGGAAGGGCGAAGACCAAATACATAGGGTCGAAATAGCCTGGGAAGAAGAACACTCGCGACCTCCCAAAAACCTTCTTAATAAAATATACCAAAGATTTGAGGTTAAGTCAAAGGCTGAAGGCTGTGCTTCGTCTGACCGATAGGCTACTACAGAGGCTTGCCGTTCCGACTGATTAGTAGGTCGGGTTTCCATACCCGACCTCTCCTCACAGCGGAAATATAATAGCAATATAGTAGGTCAGGTTTCTATACCTGACCTGCTCAGTCCATTTCAAGACCTTTCATCGTCCTGGGGATTGAATGCCCCCAGCCTCGTTCATAGTAGCCTTGCTTTAGCCATGAACCATAACTGGAATAAGGGTGATCCTCTGGACGTTGCACAAGACCATGCTTAACGGGGTTGTAGTGAATGTAATCGAGATGGACGGTCAAATCCTTCTCGCTGCGGATTAGGTGGTCCCAGAAGCGCCCTTGCCATAAGTGTTGGGGAGCAATCAGCCCTAGAGTCCTTTTATAGTTCAAAGTGAAGTTGCGCTTCAGAGAGTGCATGATTTGGGAGACAGAGTATTGGTCTTTCGGTTGTAACAGGAGGTGGAGGTGATCAGGGAGTATGCAATAGGCCAGCATCTGAAAGGGGTAAGTCGTTTGCACTCGGCCTATTGTTTCCAACAGAAGGTGGATGTTCTTTTCTTGGTGGAAGATTGGGCGCCGATCTTTAGTGGTTGTGGTTATGAAGTATATGGAGTTAGGCAAGTAGTAACGTCTGAAGTCCGGCATAGTTTTAACCTGTAGGGTGGGTTTATGTACCCGACCTCAAGAGGGCAGGTATGGAAACCTGCCCTACTATCTATCCGCTATGGAAAGAAGACACGACCCAGATCTCTTAGGTCCTTAAAGACGAAATCCGGTTGGATCTCAGAACCTTTCAGGTCCTCTTCTTGGCTTATGCCGGTGAGGACGAGGATAGTGGTGAGGCCGCAACGCTGGCCCCCCAAGATGTCGGTCTCCAAGCGGTCGCCGATGATCGCCGTCTCCTGGGGAGACGCCCCTATCCTCCCCAGGGCGGCGGTGAAGAGGCCCGGCTCCGGCTTGCCCATGACCACCGGCTTCACCCCGCTGGCCACCTCTATGGCGGCGAGCACCGCCCCGGCCCCAGGCACTATCCCCTCCTCGGTGGGAATTGAGGTGTCAGGGTTAGAGCCGATGAAGAGGGCCCCGGCGCGGATGGCTAGGGTGGCTATCGTAAGTTTCTGGTAGGTGAGTTGCCGGTCCATCCCCGCCACCACCGCTCTCACCCCCTGCTCGGCCAGCACGAAACCGCGTTCAGATACGGCCTGTTGCAAGCCTCGCTCCCCTATTACGTAAATCGGGACCCCGGGGGGCAGAACCTGGCTCAAATATTCGGCCGTGGCCAGGGCGGAGGTCAAGATGTGCTCCTCTTTGACCTCCATCCCCATAGTCCTCAACTTGGCCACATATTCCTGGGGGGTACGGCTGGAATTGTTGGTCACCAGCATATAAGGCTTGCCTCGAGCCTCCAGGCGCTCCAAGAACTCCTTGGCCCCCGGAAGGAGCCGTTCCCCCCGGTAGAGCACCCCATCCATATCCAAGATGAAAGAGCGGATCTGGCCGAGCGGCCTCACCTGGCCCTCCTCAGGTCATCCTCGGTGTCGATATCCAGGAAATAATCCTCCGAATCGACCTCCACCCACTCCACCTCATCTTCATGCCTCTCCAAGAGGCTGCGTCCCCCTTCATCTCCGCTCAGGGCAGCCAGGGCGGGGAAAAGGGGACGAGAGAAGAGTACCGGGTTGCCCCGCCGGCCTCGATAGTGAGGGGCCACCATGGGAGCCAGGGTGCTACGGTGCCTTGCTAAGAGGCCTTCTATGAGTTGAGGGGTGACCTTGGGTTGGTCAGCCAGGAGGAAGAGGCAGGCCTCGAAGCCTGCGGGGACCGCTTCCAGCCCCGCTCGCACCGAGGCGCTGAGCCCCTGGGCCCACTCCCCATTGATGACCATCTGCACGCCTTTATTCTCCACCAATAGTCGCATCTTCTCCGCTTCATAGCCCAGGACTACGATGACCTTTTGTACTGAAGAGGCCAGGGCTACCTCCACCACCTGCTCCAGCATGGTCTTCTGGCCCCAGGTGAGGAGTTGTTTGGGGCGCCCCAGGCGGCGGGAAGCACCGGCGGCCAAGATGACCGCCGCCACCTTGGTCCAGCATTCCACGATGGGGTCGTCCCGAATCACCGCCCCCAGGAGCACGCCATCGATGCGCGGCGAGGCCAAGAGTAACTTGGCCATCTCTTGACCATTGGTCAGGTCGGCCGGGCTCTCCACCTTGTTCAGCAAAGGCCTCACCCTGGCCCCCGGAGGGGCATCCTTGAGTCCCCCGTCCGGGTGGGCGAGGACCGTCGCTGCTACCTGGGGGGTTATGGGCTGGCCCATGGCCACCCCCGCCAGGCGCGCAAATAGTTCCGGCCGGTGGGCTATTTCCTCGTCCAGTGGTTTCCCCATAGCATCCAGGGCCATCATGGGCACCAGAACGGTAGTGTTTGGGGGTATAGGGGGTTCGTGAGGAGCGGGGGCCTTCAGCGAGCGACCGCGGGCCCCGTCGGCCTCCACTAGGAGGGCGTCTATGGAGGGAAGGGTGGCCAGTTCGCCCACTAGTTCAGGCGGGAGGCCCACCAATTTGCCTTTCTCATCCTGCTTCTGTCTGGTAGCCACGGTAAGGTGGTGATGGCTCTTCAGGGCTCGTTCTACCTTTTGAAGGAGCGTGGTCAAATCGGTTTCCAATATCGTCACTTCGGTCTGTTGAGAGGTAGGAGGGCGGATCATGGTGGTGGTGGTGGTGACCACCCGCCAGCCCAAGGCCACCAGTTCATGGGCCAGACGGTACATAGCCGTGGTCTTGCCCCCCGCTCCCACGAAGGAGACGACGTCGCCACGCTGGATGGCTAAGGCTTCCTGGAGGCGCATTCCGGATAAAGGGTAGCAGAATCCGGAGAAAATGGGAAGGCAAAACGTAGCGTCGCCTTTCAGGGCAACGTTGACGGTGGCCTCAGATATTGCCGGCTGACGCTGCCGGCACTTAGGTCGTTGGCCCCCACAATGTCGGCTACTCCAGCATGGACAACGCCCTGGTAGGGCAGCGGGTAACGCAGAGGCCGCAGCCGTAGCAGAGGTCTTCGTCGAGGCTGGCCTTTCCCTCCTCCACGGTGATGGCGTCATAAACGCAGGAGATCTCGCAGAGGCGGCAGCCGTTACACAGTTCGAGGTCAACTTCGGGAGGGATATGGGTGGTGCGGAACTTACGTTCCCTGAGCCGCTTGAGGGTCAGCCCTTGGACCTCCTTCACCGACCGGTAGCCGTGGGAATCGAGCCAGACTTCCATCTCCCTCGCTATCTTGCCGAAGACGATGGGGCCCCGCAGGATGGCCGCGGTGCACAACTGCACCGCCGAAGCCCCCACCATGAGATGCTCCAGGGCGTCGGTGCCCCGGGAGATGCCCCCCACCCCGAAGATGGGGAGATCCACCGTACGGGCGACGTCGAAGACACAACGCAGGGCCAAGGCCTTTATGGCCTGGCCGGAGAGCCAACCATACCCCTCCTCGCTCCCCAAAAGGGGGAGCGCGGTCTCCACATCTATTCCCAAGCAAGGGCCGAAGGAGTTGATGGCCACGATGCCATCGGCCCCGGCCTCTTGGGCCGCCTGAGCGGCGGCCTTCATCTCCCGCCCCAGGGGGCTCATCTTGACGAATACGGGGACCTCCACCGCCTCCTTGGCCGCCTTTATGGCC
>CAYUAM010000018.1:0-13988 GCA_964442805.1 uncultured Anaerolineales bacterium
GGCGGAACCTCAAGCCCAACCCCACACATAGAGAACTCTTACCCGAAAAGGTCTCTCCTGAGGTCACATATAGGGCTACCATCTTTCCTCCTCCTTACAATCGCCCTTCCTACCCCAATGCCCCCTCCCCCACGGGCAGGCTGGAGAGGGCCATCCTCACATCCACGGCCACTGCCCCCTTCCCCTCCTCACAGACGATGAGGGGGTTTATATCCAACTCCACTATCTCTGGAAAATCGGTCACTAATTGGGAGACGCGCAATATACAGTCCACGATGGCCTCCAAATCCGCTGGCCTCTCCCCTCTCACCCCCCGCAAGAGGTTGTAGGCCCGGATCTCGGAGATCATTTCCCTGGCCTCCCAACGGGCTATGGGAGCCACGCGGAAGGTGACATCCCGCAGCGCTTCCACATATATCCCTCCCAAGCCGAAGGCCAGAAGGGGGCCGAATTGGGGGTCGTGGCTCATCCCCACCAAGACCTCATGGCAGCCTTGGACCATCTCCTGCACCAATACCCCCCATATCTCGGCCTCGGGCATGAAGCGCGTGGCTCGATAGTTCAGGAGATCGAAACTATCCCTTACCTCCTCTGGGCTCTTGACGTTCAATCGCACCCCCCCGATGTCGGTCTTGTGCAAGATATCGGGGGAGGCTATCTTCATGGCTACCGGGTATCCTATCTTCTCGGCGGCCTCCACCGCCGCCTCTGGCGTTCTGGTCAATTCCGCCCGGGGCAAGGGGAGGCCATAGGCCTCCATCACCTGACGGGCTTCCGCCTCCCCCACGGTCAGGCGTCCCTCGGCGCGGACCTGAGCCAAGACCCCTTCCACCTTTCGACGCTGGACCTTGAACCGTTTCGCCTTCCGAGGAGGGCTCTCTAAAAAACGCCTCCGCCGATAGAGGGCCATCATAGCCTCCACGGCCGGTTCGGGGAAGCGATAGTTGGGTATCTTATTAGCCCTGAGGATCTCGATCGCCCCTTTGACCATCTCTCCGCCCATGAAGCAGGACAAGAGGGGTTTATCATACCCCTTCGTTATTTGGACTAGGGCTCGAGCGATGCCCTCGGCGTCGGTCACCGCCTGGGGAACGCATAGGGCTACCAATCCATCCACGTTCTCATCTCTCAAGGTAGCCTCCAAAGCGTAGCCATACCTTTGGGCGTCGGCATCCCCCAGGCAATCGATGGGGTTGTAGATGTTGGCGGCGGGGGGCAGCCTGTTTTGCAGGCGCTCTATGGTCTCTCGGGAAAAGGAGGCCATTTTCAGCCCCACTCTTTCCACCTCGTCGGAGGCCATTATGCCCGCCCCGCCACCGTTGGTGACGATGCCGATGCGGTCCCCCTTTATCAAAGGCTGTTCGGAGAAAGCGAAGGCGTAGTTGAAGAGATCTTCCACCGAGTTGGCCCGTATGACCCCCACTTGCCTGAGGGCGGCATCGTAAGCCCTCTCCGAGCCGGCCAGGCTGCCGGTGTGGGAGGAAACGGCTTTGGCCCCGGCCTCGGTGGTCCCGGCCTTGATGACCACCACCGGCATCTTGGAGGTCACCCGGTGAGCTACCTCCATGAACCTTCTCCCTTCCGTGATCCCCTCCAGATAGGCCACGATGACCTTGGAATGGGGGTCATCGCCCCAAGCCTCCAAGATGTCGTTCTCATCGATATCAACCTTATTGCCCAGGCTTATCATGCGGGAGAAGCCCACCCCTTCGCTGAGGGCCCAATCGAGGATGGCTATAAGTAGGGCCCCCGATTGGGACATGAGGGCGATATCCCCGCGCTTGGGCATCCCCCGAGAGAAGGTGGCGTTAAGGGGACAAAGGGTATCGATGACCCCCAGGCAGTTGGGGCCGATTAGGCGCATCCTGTAGCGAGAGGCTATCTCCCCCAGCCTCTTTTCCTCCTTGGCCCCTTCCCCGCCTATTTCTCGGAAGCCGGCGGTGATGATCACTACCCCTTTCACTCCCTTCCGCCCACACTCCTCCAAAACCGAGGCTACTACCGGGGCCGGGACCACCACCACCGCCAGATCGATCTCCCCCGGGACCTTTAGGACGCTGGGATAGACCTCAACCCCCAGGATCTCCTGGGCCTGGGGGTTGATGGGGTATACCTTTCCCTTATAGCCACACCGCAAGATATTCCTCAGGACGGCGTGGCCAATCTTGGCCTCATCTCGCGAAGCGCCGATCACCGCCACCGAGGCGGGACAGAAGAAAGTGTTTAACATGGCCCTCCATCTGGGGAGAACAACTGATTTCAATTATTCTACCCCAACATTAAAACAAAGACAATGTGCGGGGGCGAGGACCTGCTTCCGATAGCCCCCTTCCCCCTACTGGCTCGGCATGGTTTTTAAGGTTTTGTCCCTTGCCTCAGGGGGGGAATCTGTAGTAAGATATGGAGGTTCAAGGCCGATTTTCTGCCTAGGGCGAGAATTCATGGAAAGGGGGTGGTATTCGGCCTCTACTTGTGCTGCATGGTATAAACTTACATGGAGAAAGTGAAGGGAGAGAAGGAAAAACATGAGTAAGAGAACCTTGATGATCCTGGGAGTGGTGCTTTTAGTGTTGGTCATGACCGTCTCTGCTTGCAAGGCAGGGCCTCCGGCCCTGGGCACTAAGGATAACCCCATCGTTCTGGCCTTCGTGCCCTCGGGTGAAACCCCGGAGATCATCGCCAGCGCCGAGACGGTAGCGGATCTCTTGTCGGAGAAGACGGGTTACGTCATCGAAGGTACTGTGGCCACTAGTTACTCGGCGGTCATCGAGGCCATGGGTACCGGAAAGGCCCATATGGGCACGCTAGCCACCTTCGCCTACCTTTTGGCCCGTGAGAAGTATGGCGTCGATGTGGCCTTGGTCGCCGTCCGTTACGGGAGCCCCTACTACAAGGGAGAGATCATCGTAGGGGCCGATACAGGCATAACCAAGATCGAGGACCTGGCGGGCAAGACGATGTGCTGGGTAGAGGCCGCTTCCACCTCTGGCTATATCGTCCCCCGGATCATGCTCAAGGCCCATGGGGTGGATCCGGACACCGACCTGGCCCAAGCGGTAGAAGCCGGCACCCATCCCAATGTCGTCCTGGCGGTCTATCAGGGGGACTGCGATGCCGGGGCCGTCTATGTAGATGCCCGGGGCACCATCGAGGATGACCACCCCGATGTCAACGAGAAGGTGCTGGTCATCGCCGAGTCGGATGAGATCCCCAACGATGGCCTCCAGTTCATAAAGGATTTCCCGGCCGACATGAGGGAGAAGATAGTACAGGCCTTCCTGGACATCATGGCTACCGAGGAGGGCGCCAAAGCCATGGGGGCGGCCTATGGCTGGAGTGAGGTCACGGTGAAGGACGATTCCTTCTACGACCCCTTCCGGGCAACCCTCGATGCCGCTGGTGTTGGTGTCGAGGAATTGGCCAAGTAGGCACAAGGGTAGCCCTTGCATGAGGGTAGAGAAGGGGAATCTCGCTCTCCCCCTTCTCTACCTCTATAAGAGGTGATATCGTGTTACAGATAGAGCATCTGACCAAGATCTATGAAGATGGCACCGTGGCCTTAGAGGATGTGAATTTCGAGGTGCCGGACGGCGAGTTCTTGGTCATTTTGGGCCTCAGCGGAGCGGGTAAATCGACCCTCCTGCGGTGCATCAACCGTCTCATCGAGCCCACCAAAGGGAAGATCACCTGGGATGGGACGGATATGACCGCTGCCTCGGGCGAGGAACTTCGACGGATCCGGCGCCAGATCGGGTTCATCTTCCAAGAGTTCAACCTGGTGGAGCGCTCTTCGGTCCTGACCAATGTCCTCTCCGGGAGGCTGGGGTATGTGAACCCTTGGCAGAGTATCATCCGCTTCCCCAAGGAAGAAGTGAAGAGGGCGATGGAGAACCTAGCACGGGTGGGTATCGCCGATCTGGCCTCTAAACGGGCCGATGACCTGAGCGGCGGGCAGCGGCAACGGGTGGGCATCGCCCGGGCCCTGATGCAGGAGCCCCGGCTCATGCTGGCCGATGAGCCGGTGGCCAGCCTAGACTCCGTCTTGGCCCATTCCATTCTTAGGTATCTGGAACAACTGAACCGAGAAGACGGCATAACCGTCATCTGCAGCCTCCACTTCCTTGACCTGGTCCGTCGCTACGGTACAAATGTAGTGGGGCTGAAGCAGGGGCGGGTGGTCTTCCAAGGGCTTCCCGAAGAGATCACTGACGAACGCTTTAAGGAGATCTACGGCCAGGAAGCCGAACGCGTGACGGTCATGTAAGGGAAGAGATATGGATCGGAAGAAGTCATCCCTTCTTAGCGCATTCCTCTCGATAGTACCTGGCCTGGGGCAGATATACGTTGGGGCTCTCTCCCGAGGAGCAGCTATCCTCCTGACCGTCACAGTTACAGCGCTCTTGGTGCGATGGCAAGGGAGCAACTTCCTCTTCATCGGCATCATCCTGGTCTGGTTGTGGAATGTCTGGGACACCTACAACCTGGCACAAGAGAGACGGGTATCGCTTGTGCCGCCTTTCCTCATTATAGGCGTTATCGTCTATATCATCGGCTGGCAGGTTACCGACATCAAACTGCTGCGTCTGATAACCGATGTGGGGGACATCAAACCGTTGGTTTCCGACCTCTTACATCCTGCCCTCCTGGAACGCCCCATCGAGACGCAGATAGGTGAAATCCTGTTTGAGGTTCCTTGCTCCGATTCACCTCCCGAAAAGGGCACCCCTCTGGAGGATAAGCCCTACCTCGTCATCCTGGACAAGACCTGTGGGGAGGAGGGCGATACTTTTACCATAGAGGGCGGGAACTTCTGGCCCTCCTCTCGGGGACAAATATGGTGGGTAAATATGGCCGGGGAGATGCAGCGCCGTATTCGGCAGGAGGGCGAATATCTTACCTTCCAGACCGATGAAGAGGGAAAGATCGCGCCCCTAACGGTCGTCGTGCCTGCGCCATGGGGCGAAGCCGTAGCCGTAGGCGTGGGGCCCCAATTGAACCGCGTCCAGGCCCGGCTAGCGCGCGAGGTAGGAGCCCTCCGCCTCAGCGAGACCTTTTTCCTGGTGGCGGAGAAGATGATGGAGACCATATTTTTGGCTCTCATGGCCACCACCATGGCCATCCTCTTCGCCATCCCGGCCAGTTTCCTGGCCGCCCGCAACCTGATGGGGGGCAACCCCATTACTATGGGCATCTACTACCTGACCCGCACTATCTTCAACATCCTCCGCTCTATAGAGCCTCTGATTATGGCTATCGTCTTCGTGGTCTGGGTGGGACTGGGCCCCTTCGCTGGGGTCTTGGCCCTGGCCGTCCATTCCATCGCCGCCCTTTCCAAACTCTACTCCGAGGCCGTGGAATCGATCGACCCCGGCCCCATCGAGGCCATCACCGCCACGGGGGCCAACCGGTTGCAGAGCATCGTTTACGCTGTGATCCCCCAAATCGTACCCCCCTATGTCGGTTTCACCGTCTACCGTTGGGATATAAACGTCCGCATGTCCACCATCATCGGCTTCGTCGGTGGCGGTGGGATAGGCTTCCTTTTGCAACAATGGATACGGTTATTGATGTACGAGGAGGCTGGTGCCGCCGTCTGGGCCATCGCCATCGTGGTATGGGCTCTGGACTACGTAAGCGCCATCGTGAGGGAGAAGATCGTATAGGGTAACAGGGCGAGGCCTCTCCTTTGGGACGGCATCTTTGGGGTCGCGAAGGAAAAGAAGAGATGGGCGAGTTGCCGTGGGTGGTGGTTATCGGAGCGGCTACTATCGACACCAAAGGCCGCGCCAAGGGTGAGTTGATCCACGCCACCTCTAACCCTGGCCAGATCCGGGTCAGCGCGGGAGGGGTGGGCCGAAACGTGGCCGAGAACCTGGCCCGCTTGGGCGTCCCTACCCTTCTCCTCTCCGCGGTGGGGGATGACGAGGCGGGGAAGCATATCTTGGAGGTCACCGCCGCCGGAGGGGTCGATGTCAGCCGGGTCTTGGTCACCTCAGAGTGCGAGTCGGCGGCCTACTTGGCCGTCCTCGACGAATGGGGAGCCATGACCACCTCCATCGACGACATGGCCATCGTGAAGTTGGTGACCCCCCGCTATATCTATGCCCATCGAGGGCTCATCCAGGGAGCCAAGATGGTGGTGTTAGATACTAACCTGGCCCCCAAAGCCATAGATTCTGCCCTGAAGGTGGCCAACAAGGCCGGGGTTCCAGTCTGTGTGGACCCGGTATCGATAGCCCTAGCCCCCCGCATCCGGAAACGCCTCTCCCAGATCTCCATCGTAACCCCCAACGCCGGCGAGGCGGAGGTCCTCTGCCAAATCCCCATCGGTGACCGCTTTCAGGCCGTGGCCGCGGCCCAAAGGTTGGTCTCCCAGGGGGTGAAGATAGCCATCATCACCCTGGCCGAGGAGGGGCTCTGTTACGCCACCTCTGAGGAGACGGGCCACATACCGGCCATAAATTGCGAGGTGGTGGATTCCACCGGGGCCGGCGATGCCCTCACCGCCGGGGTGGTCTATGGCTTAGTGAATGGCTTCCCCATCGATGAGGCCTTGCGTTTGGGCGTCTCCGCGGCCACCCTCACCCTAACCTGTTCCGATACCGTCTGCCCCGACCTGAGCCTGGAACGGCTCTACGATCAATTGGTCATCTAGATGGCCTCCTTGGTTATAGGCGAAGCGGTGCGAGCCGCCCTGGAAAACAAAAGGCCCCTGGTGGCCCTGGAGTCGGCTGTTCTCTCCCACGGTTTGCCTTACCCCCTCAGCGCGGAGGTGGCTCAACTCCTAGAAGGAGCGGTGAGGGAGGAGGGGGCAGAGGCGGCCACGGTAGGGGTCATCCGCGGCCAGGCCAAGGTAGGGCTTTCCAGGGAGGAGTCGCTCCTTTTGGCTTCGGGGCAAGGGGTGCACAAGGTGAGCCGTCGCGATCTGCCCCTGGCCGTGGCCAAGGGGTGGGACGGGGGCACCACCGTCTCCGCCACCCTCTACTTGGCTCACCGGGCCGGCATAAAGGTCATGGCCACCGGGGGCATCGGAGGGGTCCATCGGGGCACTATCTGGGATGTCTCCGCTGACCTATGGGAGTTGGCCCGCACGCCCATGGTAGTGGTTTCCTCCGGACCCAAGGCCATATTGGACCTCCCCGCCACCCTGGAACGGCTGGAGACCTATGGGGTGCTAATTGTAGGCTATGGGTGTGACCAACTCCCGGCCTTTTACTCCCGGGAGAGCGGGTTGCCTCTTCCCTATCGGGTCGATACCCCTGAGGAGGTGGCGGAGTTGGCCCGGGCGCGGGAGGAGTTGGGGATCTCCTCTGCCATTTTAGTGGCCGTGCCCGTGCCGGAGGCCGATGCCGTACCCCTCTCCAGGATAGAGAGGGCTTTAGGCAAGGCTCTGGCCCTGGCCGAGGCTCAAGGCATAAAGGGGTCAGCCTTAACCCCCTTCCTCCTGGCCCAGATGAACAGCCTCACCAAGGGCGCCACCCTGAGGGCCAACCTCTCCCTTCTGAAGAACAACGTCCGGGTAGCGGCGCAGATCGCCAAAGCGATGACGGCCTAGGCAAAACGAGAAGGGGGGGCTCTCAGTGGCCCCCCTTCAATTTGGCTAGGCTTTCTTCTTGAATACGAGGCCTTCTTCCCCGGCCTCTATCACCACCCTCTCCCCGGGCTGAAGTTCTCCCCTCAGGATCTGCTTGGAGAGAGGGCTCTCCACCTCTCGCTGGAGGAGTCGTTTCAGGGGCCGAGCCCCGAAGGTGGGGTCATACCCCTTCTGGGCCAGCCACTCCCGGCCCTCCTCCGTCAATTCAATGGTGATGCCCCGCTCCGCGAGCCGCTGGCCGATATCTTTCATCTGCAGGTCCACGATGGCCTTGATATGTTCGGGCTTGAGGGTATGGAAGATGATCACCTCATCCACCCGGTTGAGGAACTCGGGGCGGAAGGTCTGCTTCAATTGCTCCCTCATCTGGGCCTGCATGGCCGAATGGGCATCCTCCCGATCCCCAGTGCGGAAGCCCAAGGTGCCCCCCTTCTGGGCGTACTGAGTCCCGATATTGGAGGTCATGATCACCACCGTGTTCCGGAAGTTGACCGTCCGCCCCTGGCCATCGGTGAGGCGACCCTCGTCCAGGATTTGGAGCAGGGTATTCCAGACATCGGCATGGGCCTTCTCTATCTCGTCGAAGAGGACCACCTGGTAGGGCCGACGGCGCACCGCCTCGGTGAGTTGCCCCCCTTCGCCGTAGCCCACATATCCCGGCGGAGCCCCGATGAGGCGGGAGACGGTGTGGCGCTCCTGATATTCGCTCATATCCACCCGCACCAAGGCCTCCTCGTTGTCGAAGAGGAACTCGGCCAGGGCCTTGGCCAGTTCCGTCTTTCCCACCCCGGTGGGCCCCAGGAAGATGAAGGAGCCGATGGGTCGCTGGGGATCTTTGAGGCCGCTCCTCCCTCGACGGATGGCGTCGGCCACGGCCGTCACCGCCTCCTCCTGCCCCACTATGCGCTGATGGATCCGCTCCTCCATGTTGAGCAGTTTCTCGGCCTCCGTCTCCAACATGCGGCTCACCGGTATCCCGGTCCAAGCGGCCACTATCTGGGCTACATCCTCCGCATCTACCACCTCATCTATGCCCTTCTCCCTACGCCAGCCCGTCAACTCCTCCTGGTACTCCTTCTCCAACTGGAGTCGTTGGCTCTTGAAGCCTGCTGCGGCCTCGTAATCCCGCCTCTGCCAAGCCTCCTCCTCTTGAGACTGAAGTTGCTGCAACTTCCTCTTCTTCTCCTTGAGCCCTTCTGGCAGGCCGAACATATCGAGGCGTAGTTTGGCCGCGGCCTCGTCGATGAGGTCCACCGCTTTATCGGGGAGGTATCGCTCGGTGACGTAACGATGGGAGAGGCTGGCGGCGGCCTCCAACGCTTCCTCGGTAATGGCCACCCCGTGATGTCTTTCATAGCGATCCCGTAGCCCTCGCAACATCTCCAAGGTCTCCTCCACCGAGGGCTCCTCCACATAGATGGGGGCGAAACGCCGCTCCAGGGCCCCATCCCGCTCCACGTGGTTGCGGTACTCGTCTAGGGTGGTAGCCCCTACGCACTGCAACTCCCCTCTAGCCAAGGCTGGCTTCATCATGTTGGAGGCGTCGATGGCCCCCTGGGCCGCCCCGGCTCCTACCACGTTGTGGAGTTCGTCGATGAAGAGGATGGTCTCCCCGTGGGAGCGGCGCACCTCCTCTAAGGCAGCTTTGAGCCTCTCCTCGAACTCCCCGCGGAAACGAGAGCCGGCCACCATGCCTCCCAGGTCCAATTCCACGATCCGCCGGCCCAGGAGGTTCTCCGGCACGTCGCCAGCGGCGATCTTCTGGGCCAGCCCCTCCACGATGGCCGTCTTTCCCACCCCGGCCTCGCCGATGAGGGCGGGGTTGTTCTTAGTACGACGGGCCAAGATCCGCATGACCCGCATTATCTCCTCTTCTCGGCCTATGACCGGGTCCAAACGGCCCTCCCGAGCCAATTGGGTTAGGTCCCGACCATACCTCTCCAATATGCGGTATTTGGTCTCCGCCTGAGGGTCGGTCACCTTCTGCCCTCCCCTTACCTCTTCCATGGCCCTATAGGCCCTCTCCTTGGTCACCCCGGCGTCTTGGAGGATAGCGCTGGCCGCCCCACCCCCCTCTGCCAAGATGGCCAAGAAGAGGTGCTCCGTGGAGAGATATTCGTCCCCCAGCCGCTTCGATTCCTCCATAGCCACATCGATGACCCGCTTCACCCTAGGGGTGACGTAGATCTGAGCCTGGGAGGCCCCCCCAGGAAGGTAGGTGGGCGGGGTGGTGGAGAGGACTTCGTCTAAGCGCCTCTTTACCATCTCCACGTCCACCCCTAGCCGCCCCAAAATTTGAGCGATGGCCCCCTCTGCCTGCTCCAGGAGGGCTAAAAGCAGATGCTCGGCATCGAGTTGGCTATGTTTATACCGCTGCAGGATCTCCTGAGACTGAGCGATGGCCTCTTGGGCCCTCTGAGTGAATTTATCGAAATGCATCATGGTCGATCACCTCTCTCCTTCCCCCGCAAGGATGGGGGAATTACGCCGCAACCTTTTCTCCAACTTCCTTTTTCTGGAAGACCAATCTATCGCCTTCGATGTCAACCTCTACCATATCCCCTTCCCCGAAGCGGCCCTCCAATATCTCCTTAGCCAAAGGATCGGCCAATTCATTTTGAATGGCCCGCTTCAAGGGGCGCGCCCCATAGACCGGATCGTATCCCACCTCGGCCAAATGACGCTTGGCCGCCTCGGTTAGTTCCAGTTCGATCTTCTGCTCCCGGAGCCGCTCCGCCAAGCGCCGTATCTGGATCTCTACTATCTCCACCAACTGCTCCTTGGACAAAGAGTGGAAGATGATGATCTCATCCACCCGGTTCAAGAATTCCGGGCTCCACCCCCAGTCGCCTCAATACCTCCGAGGCCACCCCATCTCTCTGTTCCAAGAGGGCGTAAAGGAGGTGCTCCGGCTCTATCTGGCTGTGACTCGCCCCTCGGGCTCGCTCTTGAGCCTCCAGCACAGCCTCTTGGGCCCTCTCGGTAAGTTTGTCCAATCGCATATCTCCCCCTAAGAAGAGACTCCCATATCCCTTAGCCGGGCGCGGAGCCTCTCGATCTCCTTCTCGAACTCCGCCTCCATCCGCTCCATCTCCTCTTGCATCCTCTCCATTTTTCGAGCCATGCTCAATATCACCTCCACCCCCGCTAGGTTAACCCCCAACTCGTAGGTGAGCCGGACGATGCTACGCAACCGCTTTATCTCCTGGGGCGAGTAGAGGCGGATATTGCCCCTGGTGCGGGTGGGGGCGATCAGCCCCATCCGTTCGTAGTAGCGCAGGGTCTGGGGGTGTAGGTTCACCATCCTGGCGGCTACGCTTATGACGTAGCAAGGTTCGTCTTCCCTTGGTAGATGTTCTGCCACTTTCCTCACCTCACAAACGCAAACTTCTCAACTCCTCGAAAAGTTCCCTCTCTCGAGGGGTTAACCTCTCCGGGATCTGCACCTTCACCTTCACGTAGAGGTCTCCCCGCCGGTTGGGGTCCTTCAAACTTGGCATCCCCTGGCCTTTGAGCCGAAGGGTCTTCCCTGTTTGGGTTTCGGGAGGGATCTTCAAAACGACGCTCCCTTTCAGGGTGGGCACCCTTACCTCTCCACCTAAGAGGGCGGCGTAAAGATCCACCGGCAGTTCAGCGTAGAGGTCATCCCCTTTCCGCTCGAAGAGGGGATGGGGAGCCACCTTGATGCGCAGATAGAGGTCACCTTTGGGCTCGCCCCCATAGCCCTCTCCCCCCAGGCCAGCCATGCGCACCTTGAAGCCGTTCCTCACCCCAGGGGGGATCTTGACCTCCAAGCGGCGGCCGTTCAGGGAGAGGACTCTAGTGGTGCCGGCGAAGGCCTCCTCCATGGTGATCTCCACGGGTTGTTCGTAATCTCTCCCCCGGCTTCTGGGCTGTGGTGCGCTCCAGGCTCCAGAACTCCTTTCCATTCCCCCGAAGATGGCCTGGAAGAAATCGGAGAAGCCGCCCAAGCCACTCAGGACGTCGCCCAGATCGGCGTACTCCACGTGGACCCTCCCTGGCTCCCCGGTGAACCAGCGGCTCCAATCGAAGCCAGAGGGATCTCCCCCCATCCTCTGCCACCTTTGCCAATTGGCCCCCAATTGATCGTATTTCCGCCGCTTCTCCGGGTCAAAGAGGACCTCATAGGCCTCGTTGATCTCCTTGAACTTCTCTTGAGCCTCCTTGTCTCCGGGGTTCACGTCGGGGTGGTAGCGGCGGGCCAGCCGGCGATAGGCTCGCTTAATCTCCTCCTGGTCGGCTTTCCTCTCCACCCCTAGGATGGCATAGTAATCCTTATATTCCATGGACCCCTACCTCTCTATAATGATATTTTATATCATGTGCGACAAGTTGTCAACTATACTTCAGTATTATTATATAGAAACTTGATAAACATCACTAAAGCTGCTATAATATAAAGGAAAAAGATGATAGAGAGGGGGTGACATCATGAGCATCACTCGTTGGGAACCTTTCCGTGATCTCATCTCCTTGCGGGAGGCCATGGATCGTCTCTTCGAGGAGAGTTGGGTGCGTCCTAGGTCTTTGTGGCTCCAGCCCATGGAGATGGGAACCTTGGCTGTGGACGTCTACGAGACGCCGGATAACGTGGTGGTGAAGACGGCGGTGCCAGGGGTGAAACCCGAGGAGATCGATATCACCATCACCGGCGATACCTTAACCATCTCCGGTGCGACCAAGTTTGAGGAGAAGGTGGAGCGGGAGGATTATATCCGTAAGGAACTCCGCTATGGTTCCTTCTCCCGTTCAGTGAACCTTCCCTCTGGCTTGAATGTGGAGAAGGCCGAGGCCACCTTTGAGAACGGCCTCCTGACCCTCACCATCCCTAAGGCCGAAGAGGCCAAGCCCAAGGCCATTAAGGTCAAGGCCAAGAAGTAACCCCAAGGAGACGAGGCCGGGGACGGTGATGGCCGTCCCCGGTTTTTATTCCTTTAGGGCCTGGATGGCCTGCAGGGCTGCTTCCTCTGGGCTAGCCCGGCCTTCGATGACGCTCTCTATGGCCCCTTGTAAGGCCAAGGCCAGATCTCGATAGGAGGGGCCCGGAGGTCGAAAATGGGCCGCCTCCAGTTGCTGTCGGGCGAAGGTTCGGAACTCCCTATCCTCTATGGCCAATCTCAGCGCGCTGCGCCCGGCGGGCAGATGGTGGGTGGCCCAACACCAGGCCCCTAGCCTCCCTGGCTCCATCATCCACTCCACGAACTCCTTGGCCGCCGCCTGACGGTTGGGGTCCTTAGCCACCAAGGCCCAGGCCCACCCTCGGGCCATGGTGGCCCTCTCCCCCTCCTCGGTGGGAAGGGAGGCGTAGGCCACCCGGCCGAAACCCTCCGCCAAGAAGCGATGGGAGTCCACCTCGGCCATCTCCACCTCTCCGGCCATGAAGAGTTCCCAGGATCGGTCGAGGTTGGCGATCTCCAAGAGGTTGGGAGGGAAGAGGCCGGTCTCGTACCCCTCCTTGTAGAAACGTAACACTCGAACTAGCGGCCCTGACTCTAGCCGGGGCCGTCCCTCCTCGTCGAAGAGGTTGCCCCCGGAGGCCAGATACTGGATCAGGAAGGAGTCGTTGACCATCCCCTCTTCCCCCCCGGCAGGGAAGGCATACCTTGCTCCCGAAGTCGCGAGTTCCTCCCAACTAGTGGGAGGGGCCTCCATATCCGCTTTATAGACCATATGTTCCATATCCAAACAGAAGGCCAGGCCTAAAATTTGGCCTTCAAGAAGGCCCATCTCCTGGGCCACGGGGAAGAGGTCTTCCCTCACCCCCTCGGAGATCAAACCATCCCAGGGTTGGAGGATCCCCTTACCGGTCAGGAAACCCAACTCGTAAGCGTCGATGGTCACTAGGTCGGGGAGGGTCTGGGGGGCCGCCGCGCTGGCGGTGAGGAGGAAGTCCAAGGTCCCTCCCTTCCCATAGGCCTTTTTGGGGACGAACTCCACAGCCATTCCGGGATGGGACTCTTGAAAGGCTTGACAGGCCTCTTCCATGACCTTTCCACCAGGCGTCTCTGAGGAGGGAAGGAACTCCTCGGTGGTCCATATGGTTAAGGTGATGGCCTCCGTGGGAGGGGCCAGGGTGGGAGAGGGCCGAGGGGTGGCGACGGGAGTCGGGGTGGGGGTGGATGCAGGGGTGGGTTGAGGGGTGAGGGTGGCTGGGCCCGCGCAACCCCAAAGAGCTAGAACGGTGAGCGATGACATTAACGATAGCAGGATTAAGCGGCATTTCCCTACTGCCATCCCCCCTCCTTCGAATTAGATTATATCAAACCTTTTGGCTTGGCGCTTCCCCTGGGCTATAATGAGGGTTGCTATGGAGCATCTGGTGCGTGGAGCCAGGGCCTGGGGATTGGAGATAAGCCCGGAAGCGCGGGACAAA
>CAYUAM010000019.1:0-13557 GCA_964442805.1 uncultured Anaerolineales bacterium
ATTAGCGGGACAAGTGACGGGCGTAAGATGATATTCCGCTCTCTCTGGCTCCCATTTGGCGGCATAGGAACAGATCCGGCGCAGCGGGTCCGTTATGCCAGAGTAATCTATTTCGGCTAGGGGCAAGCATCTCGGCTGGCCATTGCCCCACAGCCCTATGTTGAACTCCCGGCCGTCGATGAATTCCTCCACTAAAGCCGGCTCCTGGTAGGTATCAAGGATATAACTCACCCTCTGGTGGAGTTGCTCGTAGGTGGTAACCACTGCTCCATCATCTATCCCCAAACTGGCGTCTTCAGCCACCGGCTTGACCATGGCCGGAAGGGGGACGGTTAGTCTAGTTTCCCTATCTTCACAGATTTGATAGGCTGGGGTGGGGATGCCTTTAGATTGTAGCACTCGCTTAGTTTGAGCCTTGTCGAGACATAGGGCCATTGTCTCTGGCGGTGAGCCGGTGTATCTGTAACCTAGCCTTGCCAGAATGGCGGCGGCCTCGGCTTCCAGGTCCGCTCGGTTTCCCAGCCCTTCCAGGAGGTTAAAGACCACCCACAGGCCTGGGTCGTAGTTGATGAGGGCCTCCGCCAGGTCGAAAGAGATGGCCAGGCAGACGACCTCATGCTTAGACCTAAGCGCCTGTTCCACGGCCTCGGCGGCCAGGGCGACGCCTTGCGCCGAGACCAGATCTCTGGCTTCGCCCTTAGCGATCGTATCCACCTGGTTGTAGAGGACCAGTATCTTCTTCTCCCTATCTCTAGATGAAGCCGCCATTGGCGTTTCCTTTCGTCAAGAAGCCTAGAAGTTCCGAGAACTTAGGGTTCTAGAACCCCTTCGCTTTGCCCATCTATGGAGATCACTACCCTTTCTATGCCAGGGAACTGTTCTAAGGTCTTGGTGATCTCCTGGCGGATGCAGGTGACGCGGAGGGAGCCTCCCCCGTAGGCCTTCATCTCGGCGGAGAAATCTACATAGGCGGTTCCACCCTCTATTTGGAGGCCTTGCAGTTGCACTCTTTCGCCCTGATATGGCGCTGGTTGGCCGCCCTCTATGGCCCTTTGCTTGAAAGAGGCCACCTCCTCCGAATCGGGGATGGAGGTGAGGAAGCCTAAGGCTTCCTCCTCGGAAGTGGGCCCCTCCAGGAGGGCTTCAAGGGCTAGCCGCTCTACCCCATTGTTCCCGCTCACCGTGCGGGTTACGGGCCGGACGCAGGTGGCGCTCTCGCTCAACGAGGTGTGGCTGAAATAGACCTGTACCGCATAGGTTGGCGATGTTTCGGTGGTGGAAGAGGCCGAACCCTGGGCCAGCCTCACCTCCACCGAGGAGAGGTGAACGAGCCCTCCATCCCGAGGGCTGGCAGCGAAGACGATGATCCGTCCCGGCTCCTCACTGGCCGGCGGGGTGAAGGTAACTTGGGCCTCGAAGGGGCCCCGCTGGCCCCAATCGGCGGCGATGGTGGCTGTCCCCTGGCCTATCACGCTGCCGTCGATGCCGATCACCTGAATGGCTAGATGCTGCTCGAAGGTGGGGTCGGAGATCCCTGCCACCAGGACGGGGCTGCTTACCACCTCATCGGGCTGGGGTGAGGTGATGAGGATAGCCTCCTCGTCACACTCAGGACAAGCGGGGCAAGGCGAAGGGGTAGGCGAAGGCGGAGTCGAAGTCGGCAAGGGAGGGCTGGCCGTTTCCCCCGCCACCTTACACGACACCAGTAGGACCCCGGCCAAGATCAAAAGCAGGGAGAGGGTTCTGACCTTCATCTGCTCCTTTCTCCTCTCATCCGGTATCGCCCGCCGCACTCATGGCCATTTTCGCGGTCGCCAGAGCAGGAACCGCTTGAGCCTTACGGGCCAACTCTGGATATCTCTCTAGAGCCTCGTTCAGGATGGCGTTTATGAGTTCCGCATGGCTCATGCCGTCGGCCTCGGCTTGCATTACCAGGTCGCTGACCCCCGGGCAGAGTCCCGGTAAAGGGTTGATCTCCAAGATGTAGGGCTTATCGCCGTCATCGGCATCCAACCTGAAGTCCACCCGGGCCACATCGAGACAATCCAGCGCTCGGAAGGCGGCCACGGCAAGGCGGCCCAGTTCCTCGGTCTGGCCATCGGTCAAGGGCGCAGGGCAGAGGTAGCGGGGCGAGTCATAGAGTTCTGACTTTATGTGCGAAGTGTATATCTCCCCTTCCTCGGGCGGGCAGGGAGTCAAATCGACCTCCAGCGGGGGGAAGATGTGGGGCCTTTCATTGCCCAGGAGGCCAACGGTTATCTCCCGCCCCTTTATGTACTCCTCCACCAGCGCCGGCTCCCGGTAGGTTTCCATCAACCAACACACCTGAGCGCGTAATTCTCCCTCGTCGCGGACCACGGAATCCTTGCTTATCCCCATCCCCGTCCCTTCTCGGCTGGGCTTGACGAATAGAGGGTAGCGGAGGGCAGGATCGAGGGGGTCATAAGGGCTCTCGAATACCTGGAAGCGCGGCGTGGGCAAGCCATGGGAAGCCAGTATCCGCTTAGCCATGGACTTGTCCAAGGTGAGGGCCAGAGATAGCACCTTGGAGCCGGTGTAGGGGAGGCCCAGCATCTCCAGGATGGCTGGCACCTGGGACTCTCGGGCATCGCCACGATGGCCCTCGCAGATATTGAAGGCTATATCGAAGTTGCCCCGCTCCAGTTTGTGATACAGCCTCTTGTCGCCTTCGATGAAAGTCACCTCGTGTCCACCCTCGCGCAAAGCGGCGGTGATGGCCTCCATGGTCCGTTCCGAGTCCAGTTCAGACCACCTATCCTTTGGCTCCCCTGGATAATGGGGGGCGTTCTTCTTCAGATTGGCCAGCAAAGCGATCTTGAGGCTCATCGCTGTTTCCCTACTGGCTGGGCGAGGCTTTCTTCCATAAGCCCCCATAACTCCTCGGTGGTCTCCTCTTCTGGAAGCGAAGGGGCCGCAGCGGGCGTGAGCACGGCCGCCACCCCTGCTTTGCTGCGCCGGGGTTGATCGGCGCAGAAGGGGCAATCGGTCGCATCGTGCCCGTGGTAATGTTGGGGTTCGGGGTAGGAGAAAAGCCGGCCCTCATAGTTTCTAAGCACCACTCGAGAGTCTGATTGGGTGAGCAGGTATTGGGGCATGAGGGGTACCTTCCCCCCGCCCCCCGGGGCGTCGATGACGAAGGTAGGCACGGCGAAGCCGCTGGTGTGGCCCCGCAGGTGCTCGATGATCTCGATCCCTTTGCTGACGGGGGTCCGGAAGTGGCCAATGCCTTCGGAGAGGTCGCATTGGTAGAGGTAGTAAGGCCTCACCCGGATCTTGACCAACTCCTGGACCAGACGTTTGATGACATTGGGACAGTCGTTGATCCCCGCCAGGAGCACGGTTTGGCTGCCCAAGGGGATGCCCGCGTCGGCCAACAGGGCACAGGCCCTGGCCATCTCGGGGGTAATCTCCTTGGGGTGGTTGATGTGGATATTGATCCACAAGGGGTGGTAGCGCCGCAGCATATCCACTAGGCGAGGGGTTATGCGTTGAGGCAGGTAGACAGGCACCCGGGTGCCGATGCGGATAACCTCCAGGTGGGGGATGCGGCGCAGGCTGGACAGGAGATACTCCAGCATCCCTTCGGAGAGGAAGAGCCCGTCCCCGCCGGATATCAAGGCATCTCTGACCTCTTTGTGCTGGCCGATATACTCGACCATGGCGTCGATCTTTCGGAAACTCCCTCCTCCCTGGCCTCTGCTCACCAACCGTCGGCGGGTACAGAACCGACAGTAGGAGGGACATTGGTCGGTAACCACCAGTAGGACCCGATCCGGGTAGCGGTGCACCAGCCCAGGAACGGGCGATTGGCTATCCTCACTCAATGGATCTTCTCGGTCGGTGGGGTCGAACAGAAACTCGCGGCTGGTGGGCACCACCTGCCTTCGGAGGGGGCAATTGGGGTCGTGGGGGTCCATCAGGGAAACAAAATAGGGCGTGATGGCCATCCGTAAGGTTTCCCTGGCTCGGATCACCCCCTCTTCCTCTTCTGGGGTTAATTCCAGAACCCGTCTCAGTTCTTCCAGTTTGGTGATGCGGTTACGTATCTGCCAATGCCAATCGTTCCACTCCTTTTCGCTCACCTCAGCCCAGAGGCGAGGTCGGCGTATAGGTTGCGGAGGCTTCTTACCCGGAGGATCTTCCAACTCCTCCTTGTTCATCTCCTCAGTTGCTCCTCCTTTCACAGTGGTCAGCAAACCTTTACTCATAGAGTTTCCCATTTTCACCCCTCAAATAGTATTTGTTACAAGAATCGCTTCACATAGATGAAGCAAGAATCGCCTGGCGAGTAATAATCTCTCACCTCTGCCACTTTGTTGAATCCGTGTTCCTTATAGAAGCGGCGCGCCGGTAGATAGGAGGGCAAGGAAGAGGTGTCGACCATAAGCATCCGCCCTTTGGCTTGACGGATAGCCCCCTCCACCTCTCCTAGCAGTGCACCGGCTATGCCCCGTCGCTGGTATTTGGGGTCCACGAAGAGCCAGTAAAGGTCGTAGGTCCCCTCAGTCATCGGTGCAGGGCCGTAGCAGGCGAAGCCCGCCACTTGACCGTTCTCCTCGAAGATGAGGGAGTGATAGTCGTTCCTGGCAGGGTTTCCAAGTTCCGTCTCCAAGAGTTCCTTGACTACCTCTAATTCCTTGGGCGTGAACACGCCGGTCTTCCTGGCCAAGGCCACAACGGGTTGCAGGTCCCCCTTACTTGTCCTTCTAATGGGCAGCATAGGGCCTTTCTTCCCTCGACGGTTGCTCATAGCATAAGGCTTTCAGCCGTTGCAGGGCCGCCTCTAATTGGTCGGGAGGGCTCAAAACAGGGAAGACCTCATGGCCGCTGACCTTGACCAGAAGCTCTACCGCCTCGAGATCGTGGGGGTTAGCCATAGCCACGGTGAGGACCCCTCCTTCCATAGCCAAGGGAACCGCTCGCAGTTGGAGGGCTACCTCGATAGGGATTATGTGCGCCGCGGCCGGCGTAGGCAGGCTCTCTGGGATATCCAGGCGAGGGATCCCCAGTCTTCTACAACTGTCGATCATGACCCCCTCTGCTATGAATACCATCTCAGCACGGTGAACCTTTCCCCACTCCTATGGAATGACTTTTAATCAAAATATTAGCACTAATTGATATCAAAAGCATAATAAAAAAATATCAAAAGGGCATCAAATAAGCCCCAGAGATATCACTTTGGCATCAAATCTCGGGGCTAGGGCGGAGATGGAGGGGAGGTATTTCTAGCGGCCTCCTCGCTGGGCGAGAAGGAGTAACCGATGCCTGGGACGGTCTTGAGATAGCGGGGGTTGGCGGACCCTGGCTCCACCTTGCGACGCAAGCGGCTCATTAAGTTTGTCAGAAGGGTGCTGTCACCTTTCCCGCTGTATCCCCAGACCCTCTCGATGATGGTCTCCGAAGGGACCACTCGACCTGGATTCCTCATCAGGAGGTAAAGGAGACGAAACTCCAAATTGGTGAGGCGAATTTTTTGGCCTTCCGCGGTTATAACCAGGTGTTGCTCCGGGTCCAGAGTCAAGCCCTCAATAGTAATGGGCCCCAGGGCCGAAAGGGGTATCGCTTGCGCCCGCCTGAGGAGGATCCGGGCCCGAGCAGCCAACATTCGTGGGGTGTGAGGCTTAATCAAATAGTCGTCAACACCTCGCTCGAAGGCCTGAAGGATATATTCCTCTTCTCTCTCGTAGGAGATGGCCATGAGGGGAACGCCTGAGTCCGAGCGCACCTTGCTGACCAAGGAGAGGAGGTCTACCCCTTTGGAGGTGGCGTCTATCACGATCAAGTCTGGCGCTTCCTCGGCGCAGGTGGAGAGAAATTTCTCTTCGTTGATGGTGATAGCCGGCTGGAGTCCGGCCTGGCGCAGCACCAAAGCGTCGAACTCCAACTGGTCGCGGTCGTCACCAAAGATAACTACTCTCATCCCCTCAGCCTTTCAAATTCGCTCCAAATCGCTGTGCACTTACTATTATATTGAATTCTACAGCGATTAGCATTGGCGTCAAGTCTTGCTTTCTCAATGTCGTGGTTCACCATTGCGCCCTTATTGCGAGCAAATAAATTAGCGGCAGAATAGGGCATTGGGTAGGCGCGAAGAAGGATCATAACCGACGGTATGGCTGCCCTTTTCACATGTTATGCCCTTCGCCCTCTCAGAATTGTGCTCTCTGGTAGAAGATCTTTTTCGTAAGTTCCGAGGCGGCAATATAGAGTGCAGTAATGACCCCCAACACCAGGAGAATTGATATAGGCAATGGAGTAAACCCCAGGAGCCTACTTAATGGAGAATAAGGGAGAATAAGCGTAATTCCGGCGACTACCAGGCTGGCTACCCATAAACACCTGCCCGGCTTGCTCCTGAAGAAGGATCTTTTAGTTCGAACGACCAGCAAGATCGCCAATTCTGTTAATACAGACTCCAGAAACCAACCTGTTCGGAATTGATCTATGGCCAGATGGAGGAAGAGCAGTGTACCAAAAGTGAGATAGTCGAATATCGAACTTACAGCGCCGAAGATCATCATAAAATCGCGGATGAACTTGACGTTCCAGCGTCGAGGTTTTTCGACCAGTTCACGATCCACGCTATCGCCAGCTATATTAATGGCTGGAAAATCCGTCAGAAAGTTTATGAGCAAGATCTGCATAGGTAGCATGGGCAGAAAGGGCAGGAAAAGGGATGCTCCTGCCATGCTGAACATGTTGCCGAAGTTGGCGCTAGTTGTTATGAACACGTATTTGAGGGTGTTGGCGAAGGTGGTACGTCCCAGCACGATCCCTTGATGCAGCACGGCCAGGTCCTGCTCCAACAACACAAGGTCGGCGGCCTCCTTAGCCACGTCCACCGCCTTGTCTACCGATATGCCCACATCGGCAGCGTGGAGGGAAGGCGCGTCGTTGATGCCATCGCCCATGTAGCCAACCACGTGTCCCATCTTTTGCAGGGCTAAGATGATGCGTTCCTTCTGGTTTGGGTCCACCTCGACGAAGAGGTTGGCACGCTCGGCGGCTTGCCAGAGCGCTTCATCGCGCCAGTGGTCCAATTGAGTGCCAGTTATTACACCGGTCACCTCTAACCCAACCGCCTCGGCAGTGTGCAAGGCCACCAGCCTGTTGTCGCCAGTGATGATCTTCAGCCGCACCCCCAGTGTGGCCAGGTCGGCGATGATTTCTTGCACCCCTGGCTTGGGCGGGTCGAAGAAGAGCAAGAAGCCGGCGAAGGTCATATCATGCTCGTCAGCCCGGGTATATGTTGGCTGTGGCGGTAACTGCTTGGCAGTCACTCCTAGAACACGAAGGCCTTGCTCGCTCCACTCCGCGTAGCGTTGCTGGATCTGGCGCGATCTTGGCTCATCCAATGGAACGATGGCCCCCCTCTCCTGTGCCTGCGTACACACTGCCAGCACGTTCTCCAATGCACCCTTGGTTATGAGCAAGCGACGTTCTCCTTCCTGCACCGCTACACTTAACCGTTTACGCACGAAATCATAGGGTATCTCGTCCACCTTGCTGAAGCCACCGATATCGGGCTGGGCCTGGGCCAGGATGGCTTCATCCAAGGGGTTGACCAGCCCCGTCTGGAAGTGGGCATTGAGGTATGCGTAGAGGAAGACATCGTCCGATGGCTGTCCCTGCACATCAACTGCCTCATCCAGTCGCACTACCCCTTCGGTCAGTGTGCCTGTCTTGTCTGTGCACAACACGTCCATGCTGCCGAAATTCTCGATGGATTCCAGTCGACGCACGATGACGCCGTGGGCAGCCATGGTCCGCGATCCTTTGGACAAAGTGATGCTGATGATGGCCGGTAGGAGTTGCGGCGTGAGCCCCACCGCCAAGGCTACTGAGAAGAGCAATGAGTCGATGATCGGCCGGTGGAAGAAAACATTGATGGCAAAGATAGCCAGTACGAGCAACAACATAACCTCGGTGAGCAGATAACCGAAGTGGCGAATGCCACGCTCAAACTCGGTCTCGGGCGGACGCAGGGTCAGGCGCTCGGCGATCTGGCCGAAAGCAGTGGCCGTGCCGGTTTGCACCATCAAAGCACGAGCGCTGCCGCTGCGCACACTGGTTCCCATGAAAATGCAGTTGGTGCGCTCAACCAGGCTGGCCTGCGCTGCGACCGGATCGGGTTTCTTCTCCGCTGGGAAGGTCTCGCCTGTCAACACCGCCTGGTTTACGAAGAAGTCTTTGGCTTCTAGCAGGACGCCATCGGCAGGCACCAGGCTGCCGGCGGAAAGCAACACCACATCGCCGGGCATTACCTCTTCGGTGGGGATGGGCTGAGGATGGCCATCACGCAGCACGGTGGCCTTGATCTTCACCCGAGCGCGCAACTTCTCAACGGCGGTGTTAGCGTTGTACTCCTGCACGAAACTCAGAATGGCGCTGCCCATCACGATGGCCAGGATGATCAGGGCTTCCACCCAGTCTTGCATCACAGCCGCTATGCTGGTGGCAAAGATCAAGATGAGGATGATGGGGCTCTGGAACTGTTTTAGGAAGAGTCGCAGTGGCGTGGCCTTCTCTCTGGCTCCCAGCGTGTTGGGGCCGAACTGTTCCAGCCGTTGCTGGGCATCGGCCATACTGAGCCCCTCGGGCCTGCTGTGTAGTCCTGCTAACAGGCTGTCCAGCGGTTGGCTCCAGTATTGGCTGAGACCGGACGCCTTATCCGTCAACCATGTCTCCATGATCTCTCATTAGTGCCATAGTATTTAGAGGGACTCGCTTGACGTGTTTGGCCTTCACGCCGGCTGGCACAATAGTGATGGAACCGTCAATTTCTAAGATTGCCATCTCGACGTCAAATAAGCGGTTTGCCCACTGTCTCCGGCGCGACTTTAAGATATTGCAGCGCTCGCCTGGTGAGCCGTATGGCCATCTTCTCTGGGTCTTCCTCAAGCAGAGGAACTTGACCCCCGGCCATGGTCCCGTGGCCCCCGGCCGTGCCTCGCTCCTTAACCATTTCCTGCACCAACCTCCCGGCCCCACCCCGCCGGCTTCGGGTTCGCGCCGCCAGGATCAGATCATCTTTGTACACCCCCATGCAAAGCACCCATCGGGCCCCCTCTAGCCGCAACAGGAGGTCGGCCATCTCAGCCGCTAGGTCTGGGTAGGCCATGGGGCCAACGTAGGAGATGATGACGCCATCGTATAGATGGGCTGCACGTAGGGCGTCATCGAAACTCCTGAAGTAGTCGCCCGCCACCTGGGCGTGCTCGATCTCGGCCAGGGCTTCTACATCGATTCGAGGCTGGAGATAAAGATAGGCCGCCACATCGGCTGGACTGGCCCCCCGGCCCAGTCCCATGGTATCCGTCTTTATCCCATAGAACAAGGCCGTGGCCAGGGGTGGCTCTGGCTCGAGGTCGGCCTCCTGGAGATACTCCGTTAGTGTGGTAGAAGTAGCGCCCACATCGGGACGAAAATCGGCAAACCTCGCCGTTGCCGTGGCCTCGTACCAGGGGTGATGGTCGATAACCATGGCCACGGAAAAATCAGGAGGCAAGGGGTTGTTGCCGGCGCCGGGCTGGGTATCCACCAAGGCCACGGCCACCGGCTGGCGCAGGTCCGATTCGGCAAGGCGCCGTAGCGGGTGGCCCAGATAGCGCACTAGGGCCTTGTTCTCGGCCCGGCCGATGAGGCCCTTGTAGGCGATCTCCCCTTCCATACCTAGCCTCACCTTCAATAGGTGGCGCAGGGCCACAGCACTGGCGATGGCATCGGGGTCGGGATCGTTATGAGGCAAAATCAGGACACTTTCGGCCCCATCCACGGCTTTGAACAGTAGTTTGAGGCGTTTCTGCACCATTGGCCTTCCCTCTAGGGCGACGGCAGGGCCATCGGAGGATAGTCCGGCCCGGCGAGGTCCCGCGTGATAGCGGGCCCTAGCCCACCGAGCGGGTCCGACTTGCTTCTACCCGCAGAGGATGCGGCGCAGGGTCTCCTCACTAGCCTCGGAGGTCACGGCGATTACCTGGTCACCCCCTTGCAACACCGTATCCCCGTAGGGGATGATGGCCTCCTTGCCTTGCCGGATCACCAGGGGCAAGATGCAATCGTCGGGGATGCCGAGTTCCCGGAGGGGGCGTCCAAGCGCCGGTGAGTCGGGCGGGATCTCCATTTCCACGAAACTGACCCCCACGCTCCGCAAGGTCAAAAGGTGAACCAACGATTGGGCCGGGATGACCTGCTCGATCTGGGATAGGATCAGTTCCGTGCTGGAGACGGTTACATCGATGCCCAGTTTATGGAAGATCCTCTCGTTCTTGGGGTTGTTGATGCGGGCGATGGTGCGGGGCACGTTAAATTTGCGTTTGGCCACCTGACAGGCCACCAGGTTGTCCTCATCATCGCCGGTCACGGCGATGACCACATCGGCCCGGCTCATGCCTGTCTGCATCATGAGGGAGGCCTCGCAACCGTCACCTTGCAGGAGGTTAACCCCCAACTCATCTATAAGCACCGCAGACCGGAGGGGGTCCTTTTCTATCACCAGGACCTCGTGTCCTTCCGCCAGTAGCGATTTGGTCAGATAGTAACCGACTTTTCCTCCGCCCACCACGATGACATACATGGTCTACTCCTCAACTAACTGGCTAATATATCTTTGATCCGGTTCACGCCCAATACGGTCGGACAGATAGTCTCCAGCCCCAGCGCGTGGTATATTTCATCGCGCAAGGGGTCATAGATGCGGCAGATGACTTTGGGGACGCTGAAGATCTCCTTGACCACCTGGGCGGCCATGATATTGGTATTATCGCCGTCGGTCACGGCCACGAAGGCATCGGCCTGCTCGATGCCGGCTCGGCGCAATACGTCCTCATCGACCCCCATCCCCAACACCAGGTTGCCGGGGAAGTCTGGCCCCAGACGGGCGAAGGCGGCGCTATTTTTGTCGACAACCGTCACCTGATGGCCCTCTGCCACTAGCATCCTGGCCAGATAGGCTCCGGTTCGTCCACAGCCCAGGATCACGACCCTCATCGCTCCTCCTCGAACTCCGACAGGGTTTCTATCTGCACCCCTTGCTCGGCCATCCAAGCCAGGCCCTGCTCGACCATCTCGCGCTCGCCACGCACAACCAGGACCAGCCAACCCTCCTCAGCCGTCACCTGAGCCTCCAGGATGTTAGTCAGCAGGTCGAACTGTCGAATCAACCCGGAGATGAGAGGCTGGTCCAATAGATGTTTAGGATAGGTGAGACGAACCTTCCTTTCGACGATCATATCTTCTCCTCTTCCCTGAGATGTGTTGCTCCCCTCACTCTCCGATTCATCTGGGCCCCTTGTCCAGGATGACCTCACATTCGGCTCGCCGGAGGACCTCCTGGGCGGTGCGGCCCATCCCGTCCTCCTGTCCAGGGCGCCCGGTCCCCACGTTCATCACGATGGCGTCCACCATCTCTTCCCTGGCCAGGTCCAGGATCCCGCCCCAGACATAGCGGTGGGGGATGATCTTAGTCTTAGCCGGCAGGCCATGCTGTTCGACGATGAACCGGGCCGTGCGCAGCGCCTCCTCGCTCTTGGCCTCCTCAGCCGGCATCAACGTGCCCAGAGAGAGGGTAAAGGGCACTTCTATGATGTAGGCCAAGACTATCTCCGCTTTCTGGGCTTCGCCAAGACGACAGGCTAGTTCCACCGCCCGTTCCGAGGCCATCCGGCCGGAAACTGGAACCAGGATCCGTTGCATGGCCGCCACCGAGCGGCGAACGACAGCCACCTCGCGTGGCACTTGGGGCGGTACCCTGAACATCCAAAAGAATAGCAGGCCCATGGAGGCCACAAAGATAATGGCCAGAAATACACCGATGGGGTTGAAGGTTGGTGTGACCGTGGGGGTCATCTTGCACTCCCGCTCTTATTCCTGCGGTATAGGCGGTAACGGCTCCACGCTAACCACAGCCGATGGATCCCGAAGCCCACAAAAGCGCCTCCCACCAGTACCCCAGGTACCGTTACGGCGATGGACAGGGTGCGGAATAGGATGGCTAACCCTAGCGGGATCATCGCCACTCCCAAGCCGATGTGCAAGAGGTCAGCACCGGTGAATCGCTCTGGCGGAGGAAGGGGACGTTTTGGCATCTCACCCCACCTTGCCCCAGCGCGATGGAACCCCCCGCATATGGTCCCGCCGAATCAGCGCCTGCTTGTAGGCCTCCAGCGACTCGAACTCCTCCGCGCTGGTCAGGACATCCATCTGTTCTTGCTCCCAATCATGGGGAACGCTGCCGAAGAGGGGCAGGCCGTTTCGGCGGCGGAATATAAAGTAGTAAGTCACAGCGAGGAGGAGCCAAGCCGGGCCGGCGATGCGGCCGATCTCGTGGGTGATGATCACGGTGAAGAAGATGCTGCTCACACCCAGAAAACCCAAGAAGGCAAGCACCGGAACCTCGACAACGCTGCCATCCTTCCGCCTCCACTTGATGTTGAGAGGAACCTTGTAGGGCCGGGGTGTATAGGGATCCACAAAGCGCAGCCGGATCAGCGAAGTGAAGACCAGCATGTAGCCGAAGGTAGCACCAAAGGCGTAGAGGTTAGCCAACGTGTCCAACACCCTGGGAGTCAGAAAAGCCACAATGGTTAGGACGATTCCCACCCAGCCGAAGCCGATGATGGCATTGCTGGGCGTGCGGTACTTGGGGTGGACATAATTGAACCAACGGCTGACCAGCCGGAAGTGACCCATGGAGAAGATAAGGCGGGAGTCGCCCATAACTCCCGTGTTGGAGGAGATGAACAAGATCGTCGCACCTAGGAAGGCGGCGAAGGGCCCCGCTATTATGCCCAGGTAGGGGATGTGGGAGGCTAGATAGGCGATGGGGTCGGCCTCGTGGGCCCGGAACTCCTGCCAGGGCAGGATGCCCAGCCCCACGGTGGAGAAGGCCAAGGCCAGGATAAAGACGGTGAAGATAAGGGCGATAGAGGTACGTGGGATGATGGTGGCCGGGCGGCGGGTCTCCTGAGCCGCCTGGGAGATGCTCTCCAGCCCCACGAAAGAGATGATGGAGAGCGAGAAGCCGTACATAAATTGTCTGAGGGTGGGGAACTCCATTGTCCACTGTTGAACCAGCAACTCCGGCCTCCAGGCCAGGATGAAGCCGAAGACAACTACCGATACCTCCAAGAGCAGGTCCACCAGGCCGATGACCTCATTGACCAGGGACGATTGGCGGACGCCGCGCACGTTCAGCCATCGCAGGAAGGTGATCATCACTACGGTTTCGCCCAACCAAAGGAGGTTGATGTTCTGGAAAGGCCCGATGGTCGTCGCAAAGTCGGCGAGGCGAATCCCGAAATAGGGCAGGAAGAAGTTGAGATAGCCTGTCGAGGCAGTGGCAAAGAGAGCGATGTCGATGGTGTAATCGAGGAGGAGCGCTGCCCCAGCCAGGAAGCCAAAGAAGTCGCCCAGCCCACGTAACGAGTAGTAGTGACCTCCACCGGCCACGGGGTAAGACGAGGCCAATTCGGTGAAGGCCAGGCCGATCATGATGTACACCAGACCGGCTAGGGCGAAGGCTAGCGGCGCCCC
>CAYUAM010000020.1:0-13489 GCA_964442805.1 uncultured Anaerolineales bacterium
GAGCACCTTCATGGCCATGGTCCGGTTCTGGGATTGGGAGCGTTCGTTCTGGCAGGTGGCCGTTATCCCCGTGGGAAGGTGGACTATGCGCACTGCGCTGCTAGTTTTGTTGACGTGTTGCCCTCCATGTCCTGAGGCGTGAAAGGTGTCTATGCGAAGATCCTCGGGGTTTATCTTCACCTCCACCTCTTCCTCGATGGCCGGCATCACCTCCACCAGGGCGAAGGAGGTATGGCGGCGGTGGGCGGCATCGAAGGGGGAGAGGCGCACCAAACGATGGACCCCTCGCTCGGCCTTCAGATAGCCGTAAGCGTGCTTCCCGGCCACCTCCGCCGTGGCGCTCTTCAACCCTGCCTCCTCCCCCGAGGAGAGGTCCAAGACTCGGCTCTTATAGCCGTGTTCCTCCGCCCAGCGCAGATACATCCGCAGGAGCATCTCCGTCCAATCTTGGGAGTCAGTGCCCCCCGCTCCGGCGTGGACGGCCAAGATGGCATCATGAGTGTCGTACCTTCCTTGCAGGAGGAGGCGAGACTCCAGCCCTTCCAACTCCTGGGAGAGGGCCTCTAAATCGGAGGCGATATCGGCCCGCAAGCCCTCATCGCCCTCCTCCAGGGCTAACCCCAAGAGCCCCTTCAGTTCCTCCAGGCGCCCGCTCAAGGCTCGCCAGGGCGCCACCTCCTCTTGCCAAGAGGCCAACTTGCGCATCGCCTCCTGGGCCTGAGCCTGATCCTCCCAGAAATTAGGGGCTTGCGACCTTTTCTCCAGCCGGGCGATCTCCTTTTCTTTGCCCGCTAAGTCAAAGGCGCTCCTTTATCTTGTTGAGCCGTCCCTCTAACTCTGCCAACCTATCCTCTAATTCCTCCATCCTTGCCTCCTACGATTCAGCGAATAACCCCTCCACGAACTCCTGGGCCTCGAAATCGGCCAAATCGTCTAGGCCCTCCCCGGTGCCCACATATTGGACGGGGAGGCCCAGTTCCTTGGCTATAGAGAAGACTATGCCACCCTTGGCCGTGCCGTCCAGTTTGGCCACCAAGATCCCCGTAACCTCCACCGCTTCCTGGAAATATTGGGCCTGGGTTAGGGCGTTCTGGCCGGTGGTGGCGTCCAGGACCAAGAGCACCTCCTGCGGGGCCCCCGGGAGACACCTGGCCGCCACCCTCCTCAATTTCTTCAGTTCCTCCATCAGGTTGTATTCGGTATGCAGCCGTCCGGCGGTGTCGGCGATGAGGACGTCCATGAGCCGGGCTTTCCCCGCCTCGATGGCGTCATAGAGCACCGCTCCGGGGTCGGCACCGGGCTGATGGGCCACTACCTCCGCCCCTACCCTCTGGCCCCAGATCTCCAACTGCTCGATGGCGGCGGCGCGGAAGGTGTCGGCCGCGGCCAAAAGCACCTTCCGGCCCCGCTTCTGATGGTATCGCCCCAACTTGGCGATGCTGGTAGTCTTCCCCGAGCCGTTAACCCCCACCACCAAGATCACCCAGAGGCCGTCACCCTGGTAGCGAACCCCCTTTTCGTTCAAGGTCAACGCCTCTACTAAATCCTGCTTCAACAGATCCCGCACCTGGTTGGCCTGCCGGATGTGGCCAGCGGCGACCTCTTCTTGCAACCCCTCCACCAGGGAGAGGGTCGTAGCCACGCCCACGTCGGCCTGGATGAGGAGTTCCTCCAACTCCTCCCATAACCTCTCATTGACCTCCCCCCCTCGCAGGAGCCCGCTTATGCGGCCGAAAAAGCCCCGGCGAGTGGGGGCCAGGCTTCGATATACTTTATCCTCCACCCTTCGCTCCAAGATTGATTATACCCTATCTGCCCAGCGGGGAACAAGGAAGGGTGTAGTTGCGTGCACACTATTTGTGGTATAATCCCTGACGGAGGGAAGGTGGCTGAAAGAGACCTGACCGTAGATGTGGTCATACCCGTATATAACGAGGAGAGTGACCTGGAGCAAAGCATCTCCACCCTGGTGGCCTTCCTGCATGCCCGCTGTCCCTATCCCTGGCGGGTGGTCATCGCCGATAACGCCTCCACCGACCGCACCCTGGAGATAGCCAAAGAACTAAGTGGCCGCATCCCCGAGGTGGCCTACATCCACCTGGATGAGAAGGGGCGGGGACGAGCCCTGCGGAAGGCCTGGATGGAGAGCCAGGCCGACATGGTCAGTTACATGGACGTGGACCTCTCCACCAATTTGGAGGCCTTTCCGCCCCTCCTCGAGGCCTTGGCCCGCGGTGGCTACCATGTGGCCATCGGCTCCCGCCTCAAGGAGGGCTCGGCCATCACCCGCCAACTAAGGCGGGAGATTCTCTCCCGAGGCTACAACCTCCTCATAAAATTGATGTTTTGGAACGGGTTCTCCGACGCCCAATGTGGCTTCAAGGCCCTCACCCGCCGGGCGGTGAAGGAACTGGTGCCCCTGGTGAAGGACCAAGCCTGGTTCTTCGATACCGAACTCCTCCTGCGAGCGGAGCAGAAGGGGTACGAGATCTTCGAGGTCCCGGTGGAGTGGGTCGAGGACCTGGATACCAGGGTCAATATCGCCCCCACGGCCTGGGAGGATGTGAAGGGGCTATTTCGGGTGAGGTTCTCCAAGAGATGAGCGGGGCACGGATGGTGGATGTGGGCGGAAAGCCCGATACGGAGCGGATAGCCACGGCCAAGGGCCGTGTGGTCATGGGGCTGGAGACTTTGGCCATGGTGCGGGAGGGGAGGATGGCCAAGGGAGACATCCTCACCGTGGCCCAGGTGGCGGCCATAACCGCGGCCAAGCGGACCGCGGAGATCGTCCCCCTGTGTCACCCCCTCCTCTTGACCAATGTGACCTTAGATTTCGAGTTCTTAGACCAGGCCATCGAGATCACCGCCACCGTCCAAGCCACGGGCAAGACCGGGGTGGAGATGGAAGCCCTGACCGCGGTGGCCGTGGCCGCCCTCACTATCTACGACATGTGCAAGGCTCAGGAGAGGGGCATCCGCATTCAAGATATCCGCCTGGTCAGGAAAGCCGGCGGCAAGAGCGGGGAGATAGTCCTAGAGTGAAGTTCGCCTTCCGTTGCCTCCAGTGCGGCCGGGAATACCCCGGCCATACCAGAAGGTGGCGCTGCCCATGCGGCGCGCCCTTCGCTTTGGGGGAAAGGCTCCCCTTCTCCAAGGAGGCCATAGATGGTGGCCAGCCCACCATGTGGCGTTACCGGGCCATGATCCCGCTAGAGCGCATCGTCTCCCTGGGAGAAGGACGCACCCCCCTGGTGGAGGCGGAACTATATGGATGTCGAGTATTATGCAAACTAGAATTCTTGTCCCCTACCGGCTCCTTTAAGGACCGGGGCACCAGCGTCCTGGTCAGCGCCTTGGCGGAGATGGGGGTGAGGAGAGCGCTGGATGACTCCTCGGGGAATGCCGGGGCCAGCCTCGCCGCCTATTGCGCCCGGGCCGGCATCGAAGCCCAGATATTCGTCCCCGCCCAGGCCTCACCGGGAAAACTGGCCCAGATCGAGGCCCATGGGGCCAAACTGGTGCCGGTTCCAGGTCCCCGGGAGCGGGCGGCGGAAGAGGTAAGCAAGGCCAAAGGTTACTACGCCAGCCATTATTGGAACCCCTTGGTTTTAGAGGGCCTCAAGACCTCGGCCTATGAGATCTGCGAGGATTTAGCCTGGCAGGCTCCGGAAAATATCATTCTCCCCCTGGGGCAGGGCACCCACCTCTTGGGGCTCTATAGAGGCTTCCGCGACCTGATGGAGGCCGGGGTCATAGCCCAGATGCCCCACATATACGGCGTCCAGGCCGAGGCTTGCGCTCCCCTTTATTACGCATATCGAGGCCGGGCCGCGCCCTCGCCTCAACCGACGGTGGCCGAGGGAATAAGCATCGCCAACCCCATCCATAGGCAGGCCATAGTGGACGCGGTGCGAGCCACCGAGGGCGATATAGTAATGGTGGATGACGAGGAGACGCTCCAGGCTTGGCGCTATCTGGCCAGGAGGGGCCTCTACGTGGAGCCCACCTCAGCAGCGGCCGTGGCCGCCCTGCCCCAGATCAAAGATAGGCTATCCCCTGGGGAGACGATCATCCCCCTCACCGGGAGCGGCCTCAAATGGGGAGGTCAAGATGAACCATAGGCGGGTGGTTATTACCGGGATGGGGGCCATAACCCCCCTGGGCCACGACGTGGAGACCACCTGGCGGAGCCTATTGGCCGGGAGGTCAGGGGTGGGGCCTATAACTCATTTCGACCCCTCCCCTTTCAACACCAAGATAGCGGCCGAGGTCCACGATTTCGAGGCTACCAGGTATATGAGCCCTAAGGAGGCCCGTCGCACCGACCGTTTCACCCAATTCGCCTGGGCCGCTACTGCCCAAGCCTTAGAGCGTTCGGGGCTGAAGATAGACCAGGATAATGGCGACGAGATAGGGGTGGTCTTCGGCAGCGCCATAGGTGGTTGCAACATCATCGAGGAGATATTCCAGGCCATGGGGGAGAAGGGCCCCCAGCGGGTGAGCCCCTTCAGCGCACCCATGATGATCCCTAGCATGGCCGCCAGCCACATCGCCATAGCCACCGGGGCCAGAGGGCCCAATTTCTGCATAGCCTCCGCTTGTGCCACTGGGGCCAGCGCCATAGGGGAGGCCTGGGAGATGATCCGGCGAGGGGATACCAAGGCCGTCATCGCCGGAGCCAGCGAAGCGGCCCTGGTGCCCTTTGCCTTGGCCAGCTTCGACCGCACCGGAGGGCTCTCTCGCCGCAACCATGAGCCGGAGAGGGCCAGCCGCCCCTTCGACGCCCAGCGAGACGGCTTCGTCTTCGGCGAGGGAGCGGGGGCCTTGGTGCTGGAAGAACTGGAATACGCTCTGTCCAGGGGCGCTCCTGTCCTGGCCGAGGTGATCGGCTATGGGGCCTCCGCGGACGCCACTCATATCAGCGCCCCTTCTGAGGGGGGGAGCGGGGCGGCCCTAGCCATGGCCAGGGCTATTCAGAAAGCCGGCCTCAGGCCGGAAGAGGTCGACTATATCAATGCCCACGGCACCTCCACCGTCCTCAACGACGAGGCGGAGACGGAGGCCATCAAGAAGGTCTTCGGGGGATACGCCTACTGGCTGCCCATAAGCTCCACCAAATCTATGACCGGCCACCTTCTGGGGGCCGCGGGCGCGGTGGAAGCCATAGTCTGCGTGATGACCATCAGGAAAGGGATCATCCACCCTACTATCAACTACGAATACCCAGACCCGGAGTGCGACCTTGACTATGTGCCCAACCAGGCCCGACCCAACCCGGTGAAGGTTGCTTTGTCCAACTCTTTCGGCCTGGGCGGCCATAACGCCTGCTTGTTATTCCGGGTCTTCGAGGAGTAGAGTATCTCATGAGGTTGCTTCGCGCCTTTATCAACCTGGCTGGCATAACCAGTGGTGGGCTGACCCTCTCCTACCTGATGACCCATCGCCCAGGAGGGACCTTAGAGGCGGGGGTGATCGTCCTGACCCCGCTCTGGACCTACCCCCTCTCCGCTCTCGGCCGTGTGGCCCTCAACCATCGTCCTAATCGCCAAAGGGCGGAGTTGGCAACTACTGTCGTCCACTACCTCCTGCTCATACCGTTGGCCGCCGCCATCTTGCTGGTCACTCTCTGGGCTATAGAGGGTGAGGGTCCGCTCTTGCCCCTACCCCAGGAGGGGGCCCAGATCTTGAGCACTCTATTTCTGATCCCCGGCTCGATCCTGGCAGGGGGAGCAATGCTCAGCCTACTCTTGGAAGCCTCCGGGCTTCCCTTCGCCCTAGCACTCACTCGTCGCCTGGCCAAAAAGGGGTTCTATAACTATACCCGCAACCCCATGGTCTTGGGAGCCCTCCTGAGCATGGCCGGCTTGGCTTTATGGTCCAATTCATCCTTCCTCCTCGCTTGGACCCTAGGAGGGTTCCTCCCTTCGGTCATCTTCTTCCTCAAGGCCTTCGAGGAGCGAGAACTGGAGATACGCTTCGGACCCTCCTATGGCCAGTATCGAGCCCAAACCCCCTTCCTCCTCCCCTGGCCTAGGAGAGGCTGATGCTTATGTCAAAATGAAGGCCCTTGGAGTTCACTTATGTCTAATCTCTCCTCGTTGCAGAGACGCTTGAAGGTCAAATTTCGAGACCGCCTCCTCCTTCAGGAAGCCTTAGTTCATCGCTCCTATTTGAATGAGAACCCCTCCTTCCCTTCCGGGGACAATCAAAGGCTGGAGTTTTTGGGCGACGCCTTTCTCGACTTCGTGGCTGGCGCATACCTCTACCACCGCTTCCCGGAGATGCGGGAGGGGGAACTCACCAGCCTGAGGGCGGCCTTAGTCCAAGAACGGAGCCTGGCCTCCTTCGCCCGTTCCTTAAACCTGGGACGATATCTCTACCTGGGGCGAGGCGAGGAGGAAACCGGGGGGCGAGAACGGCCCAGCCTCTTGGCCGATGGCTTCGAGGCTTTAGTGGGAGCCCTCTATCTGGATCAGGGGCTGGAGGTGGCCCAGGAGTTCCTCCTGCGTTTCCTGGAGCCCGAGGCCCAGCGCACCCTAGAGGAGGAGAGGGCCAGAGACTATAAGAGCCTATTGCAGGAATACGCCCAAAGCCACTTCCAGGCCACCCCCATATATCGCACCGTGGAGGAGCAGGGGCCCGACCACGCTAAGGAGTTCACGGTGGAGGTACTCATCGCCGATAAGGTGTATGGTTTAGGTCGAGGCCGGAGCAAACGGGCGGCGGAACAGGAGGCCGCCCGTCAGGCTCTGGAAAGCCTCCCTGATAAATGAACGCCAAAGCCCCTCCCCTCCTCCATCGAAATATCTGGGTGGCCTCCCTGACCTCTTTTTTCATAGTTGGGGCCCTCTTCACTTGGTACCCCCTCCTGCCCCTCTACCTCCGCCAATTGGGAGCCAACCAATTCCAGGTGGGGTTTTCCTATTCCCTCCTCTACTTAGCCTTTACCCTTTTCGGGGTGGTGGGCGGGCTCCTTTCCGATCGCCATGGAAGGGTGCCTCTGCTGGCCATTCCTGTCCTCGCTTCCTTTCCTCTCTACCTTCTGGCTGCAAGGGCCCAAAATTGGCCGCTCCTCTTAGCTTCCCTCTTCCTCATAGAATCGTCGTATGCTCTCCAATCTCCTCCCTTGACCTCCTTGGTGGCCG
Source organism: uncultured Anaerolineales bacterium (assembly GCA_964442805.1). GTDB lineage: Bacteria > Chloroflexota > Anaerolineae > UBA7937 > UBA7937 > CAYUAM01. Next base: position 7,146 of record CAYUAM010000020.1, read on the forward strand.
AATCGGAACTCCGCCGGGGGAGAGCCTTTTCCATATATCAACTCTTTACAGTATTAGGGGTAACCGTAGGGCCAGCCATGGGCTCCCTCTTGGTGGAAAGGGTGGGCTTCCCGGCCCTCATCTACGCCAGCGCCCTCATCTCGCTGCCCTGTGGCTTAGCCAGACTGACCCTCCTGCAAGAGACGCTCCTCCAAAAGCCTTCCAGAGAGCACTTTTTCTCCTCTCGAGAGGTAGTCGGCGGGGCCTTCCCTTGGCTCTTTTTGATCTCCGTCCCCCTCATGCTCCTCCTCTCCCTCACCGTTTATGGGCCTTTCATCGCCCTCCACGCTCAAGATGCCGTGGGCCTAAGGGAAGCGGAGGTGAATTTGCTCTTCGCCGCCAGCGGCCTTTCCGGAGCAGCCCTCAGCCTGGCTGGTGGCCGCCTCATCGAGCGCCTGGGCAGCCGACAGGCCCTGATGATGAGCGCTCCCCTATTGGCCGGGAGCCTCCTTCCTTGGTTGACCACCCATAGCCTCATGGGAGGAGTCCCCTTCTTTCTGGTATATGGGGTGGCTACTCAATGGCTCTTCATCTCCTACCAAGGGTGGCTAGCGGAGGCCACCACCCCGCTCTCCCGAGGCTCGGTCATCGGCCTGGTGGGCACGCTTAGCGGCCTGATAGCCACCGGGGGCCCCACCATGGGAGCCTGGCTGAAAGGCCAATGGGGGGCTAGCGCCCCTTTCGTCACCGCTCTCATTTTAGCCATTATCACTGCCCTCCTCCTGGGATGGGCAAGGGGCAAATTTGACAAAATCACAAATTCCTCCTATAGTTAGCCCATGTTGAGGTCCTGACCACTACATATTGGTGTTGACTATTTATGCATCTCAAACGCTTGGAACTTCAAGGCTTTAAATCCTTCGCTCGGCGAACCGTCTTCGAGTTGGACAACGGGCTGACGGCCATCGTGGGCCCCAACGGGGTGGGCAAGAGCAACGTCGCCGACGCCGTGCGCTGGGTGCTGGGAGAGCAGAGTTACCGGAGCCTCCGGGCCAGGAGCGGGGAGGACCTCATCTTCGCCGGCTCGGGGGCCCGAGGCAGGGTAGGGATGGCTGAAGCCATCCTCACCTTCGACAATTCCGCCGGCTGGCTGCCCATAGATTTTAGCGAGGTGAGCATCGGCCGACGGCTCTACCGCTCCGGGGAGAGCGAATACCTCATAAACGGCAGCCCGGTCCGGCGCCGCGACATCGTAGAACTTTTGGCCCGAGGAGGGCTGAGCAACAACGCCCACATCGTCATCGGCCAGGGGTTGACCGACGCCGCCCTCTCCATGCGGCCGGAGGAGCGACGAAGGCTCTTGGAGGAGGCGGCAGGCATCGCCATCTACCAAGAGAAAAGGGATAGCGCCCTCAAGAAACTGGAGGCCACGGAAGAGAACCTCCAGCGGGTCAACGACCTGGTAGTGGAGATCACCCCTCACCTGGAGAGCCTCCATCACCAGGCGGAACGAGCCCAGGAGTATCGAGCCACCTCCCAGGAACTGGAGGAACACCTCACCACCTGGTATGGCTACCGTTGGCAAAGCCTAAAAAACGACCTGGGAGTGGCCGAAAGGAAGGCTAAGGACAAAGAGGAAACCCTGGTGGAACTTCGGGAGCGGCTTAGCCGCTCCATCCAGGAGCGAGAAGAGCGTCAGGCCAAAATGGAAAGGCTGCGCCAGGACCTAAATTCCTGGAGGGAAGAGGCCAGGGCCCTCCGCCAGGAGGAGACGGGACTCCTCAGGGAGTTAGCGGTGAGCCAAGAGAGGCTCCGTTTGCTGGCTCGAAGGCGAGAAGAGTTGCAGGAGGAACTGAAGGGCCTCCAAGAGAAGGTAGCCAAGGGAGAGGAGGAGATAAAGGCGGCCCAAGAGGCCCTCAAGGGGCTGGAGGAGGAGAGGGAGCGCTTGGAGGCTAGGTTGGGGGGAAGGAGCGAGGCCCAGAAAGGTGGCCCTCCAGCCATCGTCGCCTCAGCCCAGGAGGCAGCCTTCCGCGCGGCCGCTGGCCGCGCCGAACTGCGCAGCCGTCTGGCCCAACTGGCAGAGAGGGAGAGAGAGGCTAAGGGAGAGAGGGAAGAGCAACTTCGGGCCTTGAGGGCCCTTGAAATTAAGGCGGCGGAATCGAGGGGCGCGCAGGCTAACCTCCGAGGGCAGAGGGAGGCCTTGAAGGAGAGGCTGACCTCACTGACGGAAGAGGGCGAGAGGAGGAAGGCCGCCTTGGAGGCCTCCCTATTGCGGAGGAGTGTCCTACAGGCTCGCCTAGCCCGAGAGGGCAAGCCACTGGAGGTTAGGAGCCTGCCTCCCACCCTGACGAGAGGGAAGGGGGTCTTGGGGACCTTGGCTGAGTTGATGGAGATCGCGCCTCCGGCCAGGAAGGCCATTCAGGCCGCCTTGGGCCCTCTCCTGGATGGGCTGGTGGTGGAAGGCTGGGAGCAGGCCAAGGAGATCATAGAGGGAGGAATATGGCCCATGGCCCTTCTCCCCCTCGATAACCTGCGATACTCGGAGGCGATACCCCCCCAGGGCCCCGCCGTCCTGGGGCTGGCCTCCCAACAGGTGAACTGCAGCCAGCGGCTTCAGGGCCTCCTTCAAGCCCTCCTGGGCCGAACCATCGTGGTGGAAGATCTGGAAACCGCTCAAAGGCTCTACCGAGAGGACCGGGAAGGCTTTCAATTCGTCACCCTGCAAGGAGAACTCTTGACCCCCCAGGGAGCCCTCCTTTTCCCCGGCGAAATAAGCAAAACCGATATGGAAGAAGCCCTGAGAGAAGAGGAGAGAGGATATCGGAGCCTCCTAACAGAGATGGAAAGCCTGGAGGAAGAGCGCAGCCAGGTAGAGGGAAATCTGAGGGAGAAGGAAGGCCGCCTCTCTGAGGAGGGCCAACGCCTAGAGAGGCTCACCCAGGAGGTGGAGTGGCGGCAAGCCATCTCGAAGCAGGTGGAGGAGGAGTTGGCCACCCTGGCCCGTTCCCTCTCAGAACTAAATGAGCAAGCCAGGGAAGCGGCAGCCCAAGAGGAGAAGGCCCTCTCTCAACTGGCCGCCCTCCAGGAACGGCTGAGGTTCCAGGAAGAGGAGGCAACCCAACTTAGGACCAGCCTGGCCCTCCTGGAGGAGCGGACCAAGAGGACTCTAACCTCCCTCCAAAGCCATAGGAACGAACTACGAGGGTTGAGGGATCAAATGGGGGCCAAAGAGGCCCGTGAGGAAGAGTTATCTCTAGAGATCGACTCCCTAAGCAAAGGGGTAGAGGTTCTGGAGGTCAAAAGGGGCGACCTAGCGGCGCGCTTAACCGCCCTTGGGGCCCTCATGGAGCCAGCGGAGGGGGAACTAGACTCCCTAGAGGGGAAACGGAGTGACCTGGAGAGGGACGCAGCCGAGGTTCGGGAGGCCCTCCATCGGGGGGAGATGGAGCACAGCCAGGCCCTATCGGAGGTGGAGAGGTGCCAGGACAAACTCCAAGCCTTAGGGTCTCAGATCGAGGCCGACCTGGAAGCGGTGAGCGTGGCCACTCCTTTCCCCAAGCAACTGCGGTTGGACCTAGATGCCCGCTTGGCCTCCCTGCCAGCCATCGCCGAGATACCAAGGGGGTTCGACCGGAAGATAAGGCATCTAAGGTACAGGCTACGCCGTATCGGTCCGGTCAATTTGGAAGCCCCAACCGAATATGAGAAAGTACGGGCTCGCCACGACTTCCTCACCACCCAGGCCCAAGACTTGCGGGAGGCCCAAGACTCCCTCCGGCGCGCCATCGCCGAACTGGACCGCCTCATGGAGGAGCGCTTCAAAACCACTTTTGAGGCCATCGCCCAGGAGTTCCGGGGTTATTTCTCCCGCCTCTTCAGCGGGGGGAAGGCCCGCCTTCGCCTCACCGACCCTCAAGACCTGGCCCAGACGGGGGTGGAGATCATCGTCCAGCCGCCAGGGAAGAGAAGTCAAGATATTAGCCTCCTCTCCGGAGGGGAGAGGGCCCTCACCGGCGTGGCTCTGATCTTCGCCATCCTCAAGGCCTGCTCTATCCCCTTCTGCCTTCTGGACGAGGTAGACGCCATGTTAGATGAGATCAACATCGGCCGCTTCCGCGACTCCTTGGTAGAGTTGGCCCAGCGCACCCAGATGGTCATCGTCACCCATAACCGCGTCACCCTGGAAGCGGTGGACGCCATCTACGGCCTCTCTTTGGGCGAGGATGGGACCTCCCAGGTGGTCTCCCTTCGCCTGGAGGAGGTAGAGACCTAATCCCCATCGCCCGCGTGTGCCCAAAAAGATGGGGTTTTCCCCCCTCTAGATTCTCCCTTTTGGTCGTTGATTTCGAGGGCCTATTGATGTATTCTGATATTGATGTTTGGTCTGATACCAGCATCCTACCTGTTTGGCTAAAAGAGGAGGGATATCCGATGGCCGGAAAGGGCAAGACGAGGAAGATCTATAGAGATGCACGCACCGGGAAGTACGTCACTAAACGGTATGCTGAGATGCATCCAGGCACAACGGTAAGGGAGACGGTGAAAGTCCCTCGGAAGGGGAAGAAGTAATCGCTCTCCATTCTCTACAGATCCGATTTGGCTCCACATATTGAGTGCGCAGCCTAATAAGTTGCTGCACAGAGCCAATAATGCCGGAAAATGCAGGCTTCTGCTTAAGAAACCTCAATTCGCCTTATAGGGAGACCAAAAATGAAAGGCCAAAATCGTAAGATCGTGCGCACCACCACCTGGTCCGCCGGACCCGGCTGCCACGGCGGCTGTGGGGTACTGGCCCACATTGAGGATGGGAAACTGGTTAAGATCGAAGGCGACCCAGATCATCCCTGGAATCAGGGGCGTCTCTGTGCCCGGTGTTTGGCCATGACCCAATATGTCTATCATCCCGACCGTTTGACCCGTCCCCTCAAAAGGGTGGGAGAGCGCGGGGAGGGAAAGTGGCAGGAGATCTCCTGGGACGAGGCCTTCGACCTCATAGAGGAAAATTTGGGCAAAATCCGGGAAGAGTTCGGCCCGGAGAGCGTCATCTTCTCCATGGGGACCGGCAGAGACATCGGGCCCTGGATATGCATGCTCGCCTATGCCTACGGCAGCCCCAATGTCATGTTTGCCCTAAGTGGGATCGCCTGCTACAGTCCGAGAATCGCTGGAGTGGACATCGTGCAGGGAGATTACAGCATACTGGATGCGGCGCAATGGTTTCCCAAACGTTACGACGACCCGAGGTATAAGGTTCCAGAGTGCATAATAATCTGGGGCTACAATATCCCAGCCACATGCCCTGATAACGTCTTCGGCCACTGGATCGTCGACCTCATGAAGCGGGGCACGCAAATAATCTGCATCGACCCCAGGTTGACCTGGTTCGCCTCCAGAGCCAAGAAATGGCTCAGGCTCAGGCCGGGGACGGATGGGGCTCTGGCCATGGGCTTCCTCCACGTGATCATTAACGAGGGTTTGTACGATCGGGAATTCGTCGAAAAGTGGACCAACGCCCCTTTCCTGGTCAGAAGCGACACCGGAAAACTGCTGCGCGCCAGTGACTTGGTGGAAGGCGAGCCCCCGGACAATTTTGTTGTTTGGGATACTACAGGAAAGAGGCCCGCCATCTGGGAATCCAATAACGTACAGTATCGCTCGAAGGAGGTAAAGCCGGCGCTGAAAGGGGTGTATGAAGTCGACCTCTTGGATGGAAAGACGGTTCTCTGCAAAACCGTCTGGGACGTTTTCTGCGAAAGGGTGAACGAATATCCCCTAGAGCGCGTGGCAGAAATCACCTGGGTTCCAGCAAAAGACATCTTAGATTCGGCGCGTTTTTACGCTCAAAGCAAGCCCGCCTCCATACATTGGGGCGTCCCCATTGACATGACCCCTGCGGTTACCCCTACCGTCCAGGCCATCGCAAATTTATGGTGCATCACCGGCAATCTGGATGTTCCTGGCGGGAACGTGATCTCTCGCTACGCTTTCGATGCCGTGGCCTATGCTCTGCCGGGGGCCAAGGGGGTCATCAAACTAGACTCCCCGGAAACTGACAAGAAGAGGATCGGAGCCGACCGATACGGGCCTCTCCGGAAGTTCATCTGGCGGGCTCAAACGGACCTGGCTCTGGAGCAGATCTTCACCGGAGACCCCTACCCTATCAAGGCCATGTGGATACAGGGTTGTAACCTCTTAGGGGGCATTGGGCTTGACCCGAAGAGATGGCTCGAGGCCCTCAAAAAACTCGACTTTGTGGTTGCCGTCGACCTCTTCATGACCCCCACCACTCAACTGGCGGATGTGGTTCTACCGGCGGCCAGTTTTCTGGAAAAAGATGGCATAAGGAGTTGGTGGGTGCCCCTCCA
>CAYUAM010000021.1:0-13400 GCA_964442805.1 uncultured Anaerolineales bacterium
ACTTCTTTTAGTGGTGTCAGGGGTTAACTCCTTACACCACTTTGAGCGAAGCCGGCGGCGGCTGCGGTGTTGGGCGGCGCATCTGATATCTCAACCACCAAACCCTGATATTAAACGACTTCTGACCGATTTGTCTACAGCCTTCAAACCTCCATGCTATCCACTCTTTCTACGTATTGGAAAATAATAGTCGATCAGAGACAGCCCTTGCCCCACCGCGTATGGTTCAAGGTGATGCTCCAACTCGAGGGATGGTTGGTTTGGATAGTCGTAACCCTCGGGATACCCGAAGGTATACTCCTGGTGATTCTGCACCCAATCAATCAGTTTCTGCCAATTCGACTGCATCTGCTCAATCCCCTTGCTGGTCATAACAGCGTACAGTCCGCCAGGGAAATCCACTACCGAGACATCGCCCTCCAACGCGAAATCGTCCGGAATGGTGATCCAGAGCTCGTAACCGCGAAGTCTGGGTTGGTCAATAGGCATGGGGTTGTTACGTCCAAAGACCTGATGCAGGGTGGGGTTGTCAAACAGCCTGCGGGGTTCGGCCCAACTCCTCAGTTTGGCCCATGCTTCCTCTTCCGGTACCTCGCTATCTTTCACGTGGAAAGAGACAGCACGGAATCGCGGAAGTTGAACGATCTTGACGATCATCTTGCCCTCCTTTCAGGTCCGACTTCTGCCCTTCGTTCCTCCAGATAGGCTTTCAGGGCCACGGCGTTGTTGTGTTCCGCATCGCGGGCGCTGTAGAGGAGGGTGACGGTGCCCCGACGGGCCGCCTCCAGAAGAGGCTGCCATGTCTCGGGTCGGGCATCCAGTTCCGCCCGGTAACGGCGCTGAAACTCCTCCCACCTCGCTGGGTCGTGGGCGAACCAGCGGCGCAAGGCCTCGCTGGGAGCCACATCCTTTAGCCATCCGTCTAACCGCAGAGCCTCTTTCTTCACGCCCCGCGGCCATAGCCGGTCCACCAGGAAACGGCTCCCATCGCTCTGGCCGTAGGGGTCATAGACTCGCTTGACCTGGATCATCAAAGCCCCTCTTTCATACCGCCGGTTCTAGTGGTGCCAAGAGTTAACTCCTGAAACCACTTTGAAATGCAGAGCATTGCGTGGCTAGAATGCCAAATGCTCGCCGCACCACACTTTGCCCATTTTATCCATTTGGGTCCAAGCAGGCTTTCTTACAAACCCATGTAATTAAACCGCATTAAGATGGATCGCAAACTTGCACTCCTGAGCCCCGGACACACATGATTCCAAGAGTTCAACTTCCACAGGCCTTTCTAGGATGCCCTCCCAGTATTTCTGAACAAACCCCTTTGAGCATTCACAGTAGGTGAGGGAAATCGTCTCATTGTCTGGCAGCCCCCTCAACAGGCTACAGTAGCATCTCATCGGTCGGGTGAATGAACGGGGCGTGTAGAACTGGTAGATTATATCTCCCTCTCTGGCTAGCCTCGTTCCGGCGGGAGGATTTCGCTGCTCGGCTTCCAAGAACTCATCTACGGTCTTGTGCTTTCTGCGCCTAGCCTTAGCCTTCTCTATGGGGCTTTTATTTATGAAGGCGCAGTTGTAGCCGCAATTCATCATGATTCGACTTCTGGCCTCCTCATCGACGAGGTCGTCGAGCCTCTCCATCGCGCCCTTAACCCACTTTGCGACCTTCTCCGGTTTGGAAGAGGGGGTTATCTGTCCGCTGCCTTCCATAACCTTTTTCCTTACATCCTCCCCGGCAAAGCGCTCCATGTTTTCCCCTATTTCGTATATCTGAAAAACTTTGCTTGCCATACCAGGCCTCCCTGGTTGTATTTTTGGTGGTGTCAGAGGTTAACCCTGATGCCACTTTGAACTATCCGCTGCGCAGGAAACCCGGAAAGAGGTTCGTAATCAACAGAATGGCCGTCAGCACAATCAGCGCCACAACGATGACCCAGGACACTACGTTGAGGAACCGCCCGTTGACATATTTTCCCATCACCCGCCGGTCGTTTACCAGCCGCAACATCACCACCAGAACAAGCGGCAAGAGCACCCCATTGAACGTCTGGCTAGCCAGCATGACCTGCACCAGCGACCGGATGGGCAGCAGGATGATGCCTGCGCCCAGGACGATCATAGCGGTGTAGATGCCAAAAAATACCGGCGCTTCTTTCAGCCGATGACTGACGCCTGATTCCCAGCCGAACGCCTCACAGAATACGTAGGCGGTCGAAAGCGGTAGAATCGCCGCCGTAAAGACCGAGGCGTTGAGCAGCCCCAGCGCGAACAATGCCGCGGCATATCGGCCAGCCAGGGGCCCCAAGGCTTGTGCTGCTTGGCCGGCCGTCTCAATGCGCACATGGTGCTCAAAGAGTGTGGCTGCGCAGGCAATCACAATAAAGCAGGCGACCACGGCCCCGAAGAGAGAACCGATGATCACATCCAGTCGTTCATAGGGATAGTCCGCTGCCTTCAGCCCCTTGTCCGCGATTGCCGACTGCTGGTAGAACTGCATCCATGGTGCAATCGTCGTCCCGATGACGGTGACCGCGAGCATCACGTAACCGGCCTCGAAGCGCAAATCCGGTGTGACGAAGGCCTGGGCCACGCTCGGCCACGATGGTTTTACCAGAAAGGCCGAGGCGATGTAGGCCAGGTACACTGCGCTGGCAGCCAGGAAGACGCGCTCGACCGACTTGTAGTTGCCCTTGACGATGAGCAGCCACACGCCTGCCGCTGCCAGCGGCACCGAGATGTACTTGCTCACACCGAAGATCTCCATGCTGGCGGCCACACCCGCAAACTCGCAGATGGTGTTGGTAAAATTGGCGGTCATCAGGATGCCGAGGATGATAGCCGCTGCCCGCACCCCCATGCTCTCCCGAATGACCCCGGCCAGCCCCTTACCCGTAACCACGCCCAGTCGTGCGCTCATCTCCTGGACAACGATCAGTGCCAGGGCCACCAGCGGCATAAGCCACAGCAAGCGGTAGCCGTAATGGGCGCCGGCGACGGAATAGGTGGTGATGCCGCCCGCGTCGTTATCCGCGTTGGCGGTGATGATGCCGGGTCCGATCACGGCCAGCAATACCAGCAATCGGACCCGGAGAGGCTTGAGACGCTGCCAGATGGTCACTGGAGCACTCCTTGCAAGATCATTGATACAGGCGAGGTAGGCGTTTCTTCCATTTGGTCGGGATGATCTTGTCCAGCGCGTCGTCTGCCGTGACGATCCCCTGCAGCCGCCCTTCTTTGTCCACCACCGGCAATGCCATCAGGTTGTATTTGGACACCGCCTGTGCCACCGCATCCTGACTATCGAGCAAGCCCACGGTGACCACACGCCGCTCCATGAACTCTTCGACCGGTGTTGTGGGCTTAGCCAACACCAACTCTTGCAGTGAGAAGACGCCCACAAGGCGATCCTCGCTGTCTGTCACGTAAACGTGGAAAAAATTATCCACCTCGGGGGCCGTCTCGCGCAGGACCGCGATGGCCTGCTCCGCAGTGAGGTCCAGGCGGATGGCCACGAAGTCGGTGGTCATGATCCCGCCCGCCGCATCCTCCGGGTAGGCCAGCAACTTGCGGACGTCCTCGGCCTCTTCGCGCTCCATCAGGCTGAGGAGTTCCTGGCTGCGGTCTTCCGGCAATTCGGCCAACAGGTCGGCCGCCTCGTCAGGAGCCATCTCCTCCAGGACGTCGGCCACCTTTTCGTCGGCCATGGTCTCGACCAGGCTGGCCTGAAAGTCCGGCTCGACCTCTTCCAGCGTGTCGGCCAGCGTTTTCACGTCCAGCGATTCCAGGAACTTGCTGCTCTCGACGCGACTGAGGTCGCTGAGGATCTCGGCCAGATCGGCCGGGTGCAGTTCGGTTATCTTCTCGCTGGGGACTTTTAGTCGCATCGGTTGATCGCCGGGCAGCAGTTCCACATCGTCCCAGGAAATGAAACTCGGCGACAACCCTCGCCCGAAGCGGCTGCTGAATCTTTGCGCTACCTTCGCCAGCCCCAGGCGCCGCAACAGCCCCAACCCGCCGGTGTCCACGTTGGCGACATAGAAACGATGGTTGACGCGCACCAGTTCCAAATCGTTGACGCGCACCACGCGCATGCCATTGGTGTCTATGATCTGCTTGTCCAGCACATCCCGTGCCAGGTACAGATCGTGCTCGCTCGGTTCGTAAGGAACGAGGTCCTTGAGCCGCCGGGTGAGCGGAATCGCCGGCGCAACCAGCGCCGCCACATCGGACAGGGGCACAATCAGGACGCCGCCGGGCCGCTTGACCACGATGCCGATGATCTCTGGATGGGGCATATCGCCACGGACGTGAGCGATAAGGTCCTGCAACTGACCGATGCGCTCAGAGTCTACATCTGAAACGGGCCTTCCTATAAGATCACTAATGTAGGGCATAGTTCACCTCCTGGCACGCAAACGTCCCGAGAGCGAGGCGCGGGCCGCCAGATTGAGCGGCTCCCATTTCAATTTCACTCGGGGCTTATCTTACCCCATGATCACCTCATAATAGTGGGGAGTAGGGTTGCCGTCAAATAGTGGTTCTATACAGATCATGCGCCTCTTCCCGCTCGAGAAACATCCCTCCGGGTAGCCTTTCTATGCTCACTTGCCCAGCGCCTCCCTCCCGGCGCGGTAGGCCGCCGCCAGCAGGTTGGGGTGTTTGCGTACCTCCCCTGGGTCGTTGACGCCGGGGGCCAGCACGGTGGCAAAGAACTCAGCCTTTACATAGGCCAATGCGTCTGTCAACATCCCCACGATGTGGCGCGCCGTGCCAGCGTCCGCATCCCCCATAGAGACGACAACGATGACCCGCCGCCCTTGGAACGTCGCCTCGGTCTGGGGGCCAGTCTGGTACCAGCGGTCTAGGAAGGTCTTGAATTGCGCGCTCGGCCCCCACCAATAGACGGGCGTGCCCAGCACCCAGACCTCGCTGCGCCGCATTTTCTCTAATAGCGCCGTCATATCATCTTGATGCACGCACTTGCCGGTATCCAGGCAAGCGTCGCAGGCCTCACAGGGCGCGATCTCTAACTCGCTCAGGATGACCTTCTCCGCCGCCGCGCCGGCCTCTTGCGCGCCGCGCAAAACCTCGTCCACCAGCGTCTCGGTATTTCCGCCACGGCGCGGGCTGCCCACGATACCCAAGACTCGCTTGCGATGGGCTTCGGTCACCTTGGTCTCCTTCCTATACGTTTCGAGATTGTTTGGTGTCAGATGGTAAACATCTGACGCCAAGTCGAGGTATTTCATCGGCCTTCCTTTAGCGCGACGCCCTAATTATACAGCAAAAATAGTGATGTCAGGAGTTAACTCCTGACACCACTTTGAACATCATCGTCTCCTTGGCCCAGGAGGAGCCGGAGATAAGGGGCTTCAGGATCGTGGAGGGGGAGTGAGGGAAGAGGAGTTGGTTATCAGGTAAGAGTGTCTATATGACCGCAAACGCTGAAGCCCCCCGCAACGGCACGCTTGATGAGAAGACGCGATGACTTCAACCGACCGACACCGCCAAAAAGCCGCGCGCGTGGCGTGGTCGGCGGGCGTGTGTTTGCCGTTCATGCGCCGAGTGCAATGGGCCTGTTCCAGTCGCTCATTAAAACAGCAGAGGCTGAAACTGAACCGCTTACCGACCAAGCAGGATTAAAACACCAGCAGCGATAGCGAGCACAGCCAGTATAGTACCGATGGCTGGAATGGGAATACTGACCACTTGCAGTATGCCTGTCACGATGAGCCAGATGCCCAGCAACAGCATTCCCAGGTTCTTTGGCAGTTTCATGTTGTTCACCTCCTTGTGTGAGAAGTGCGATTCGTAATACCGCAGACACCGCATGCCGCGGTGTCCCACGGCACGGATTCCTGGGCGCTTGGCCTAACGGCCAAGCTCACCTGCCGGGCCGGCTGCAGGCGACTTGGAACCTCGAAAGCACCTCATGCCGGCCCGGTCAGGTGCAGTGCCTTGTTAGGCGAGGCATCTGTGTAATGCCTCCGCTTCGGCCGAAACGATCCTGATTACGCCTTCCTCACCATGCCGTAAATCAGCAGTACGAGAACTGCACCGCCAACGGCGATGGCCATGCTTCGCACGTCGAAGCCGGAAATATCCCCGAAGCCGAGTTGGGTGCTGATGAAGCCCCCGACCACGGCACCAAGGATGCCCAGGATGATGGTGACGACAATCCCTCCCGGGCCTCTGCCGGGCATGATGAATTTCGCGATCACGCCTGCTATGAGGCCGAACAGAACCCACAACAGAATCCCCATACTTGTCCCTCCTCCCTCCAAAACGTCTGTCATCGATCCACACGCCGCCTAACGCCGGAGCTAAGCCGCCCGCTGGGGCCACCGCAGATAAGAGACCTGCTGATTGCGGGTCGGCTTGAGCGACTTGTTAGGCGCATCCACCGTAGCAAGATACCGCTCTCTAAGCGCCACCTCATCTGTTCATGATCTTACGATATGACACATACAGATCAGATAGCAGATCTACGGAAGCAACATCCCCACGAGCAAGCAGAGTGATGATCTGATCACGCTGGGTAAACAGGCGCTGTGCGCCGTCTTTTTGTGCCTGCGAGAGGGCCGAATCAACACCTTTGTTCGTTTCTGCCCGTAGGAAAGTAAAAAAGTCACTGGCAGCTTGACGGGCGGACTCATAATCTCCCCGCCGCGCGTCAATGGCTGCGGAGGCAAGGCTATTCTGCATCCTGGCCAGGCTTAGTTGGCGCTCTGCCTCAGAAAGACTGCTGGAGCATTCACGAGACTTGAGCCACATTGGGACGAAGCCGAGCAGAAAGGCGACGAGCAGCAGGGCAACATAGAAGATGACCCGCCGTATCCAGTGAGTGGTCTTGACCGGTTTAGGTTGCACATCTTCGCTCATAGTAACTCCTCCTTTGGACGAGTGATAACTACAACGCTTGGCGGAAGCGGATACTCAACCTAGTACAATATCAGATGCCGCCTGAAAGCGAAATGCGCCAAACTATCAATTATACAGTAATTATACAGAAAATTTTAGTGGTGTCAAGAGTTAACTCCTGACACCAATTTGAGATGAGAGGCCCCTAGCTCACGGCCCCTACGGGAACCATTATAGCCCCTTTTTCGTCTCTTAGACAAGAAACGCTTCTCAAGAAGGAGGCGGGCCATGAGAATTAGAATGGTCATTGTGGCTATAACCGTGCTAGGGCTATTTCTGTCCACCGCCGGGGCGGCGCAGGCCGATGGCATCATCATCCCTGACCCCCCGCCCGATGTTCCACCCATCGAGGTCCCCAACCTGGCGGTGAAGTACCACCGGGTGGAGGTCACCATCGACGACCAGGTGGCCACTACGGAGATCGACCAGGTCTTCGTCAACGATTCGGAGTGGGAACTGGAGGGGATCTATATCTTCCCCTTGCCGGAGGAAGCGGCCATCTCCGACTTCGCCATGTGGGTGGACGGGGAACGGTGGGAGGGGGAACTCCTGCCCAAGGAGAAGGCCCGCCAGATCTACGAGGATATCGTGAGGCAGCGCAAGGACCCAGCGCTCTTGGAATATATCGGCCGCGACGCCTTCCGAGCCTCCATCTTCCCCATCCCTCCCGGCGAGGAGCGAAGGATAGGGCTCTCCTACAGCCAGGTCCTAACCGCAGAGCAGGGGTTGATCCATTATCGCTACCCTTTGGATACGGAGCGCTTCTCCTCGGAGCCCATCGAGGAGGTGGTCATCACCGTCAAGATCCACTCCTCCCAGCCCATCAAGGCCATCTATTCCCCCAGCCATGAGGTGGCCATAGATAGGGAGGATGACCATAACGTTACCGTCAGTTTTGAGGCCAACGAGGTCAAACCCGACCGGGATTTCGAACTCTACTACAGCCTCTCCGAGGAGGAGTTCGGGCTGAACCTCCTGACCTATCGGGAGAGCGATGAGGAAGGTTTCTTCATGCTCCTCCTGGCCCCCCAAGTGGAGGTGGAGAGCCAAGAGGTGGTGGCCAAGGATGTCATCTTCGTCCTGGATACCTCGGGCAGCATGGAGGGGGATAAAATCAGCCAGGCCAAGGAGGCCCTCAAATATGTCCTCTCCCACCTCAATGAGGAGGACCGCTTCAACGTCATCACCTTCAGCACCGGGGTGAACCTCTATGCCGATGAACTTCAGCCGGCCAGCGAGGGAAGCGAGGCCCGCTCCTTCATCGATGATTTGCACGCCCGGGGCGGCACCAACATCCACCGGGCCCTACTTGAGGCCCTGGAGATGGCCCGAGGGGAGCGCCCCCAGGTCATCATCTTCCTCACCGATGGCCTCCCCACGGAGGGGGTTACCGATGTGGAACGGATCATCGAGGAGGTGAAGGAGGCAGCGAGCAAAGGAGTTCGCCTCTTCGCCTTCGGGGTGGGGGACGATGTGAACACCTTGCTCCTAGACACCATCGCCCAGGAGAACGGCGGGGCCAGCGCTTACGTGCGTCCCGACGAGAGCATCGAGGAGGAGGTCTCAACCTTCTACGCCAAGATCAGCACGCCCCTCCTAGCCAACCTCGAGGTGGATTTCGGCTCCATCCGAGTGAGCGATACCTACCCTGACCCCCTACCCGACCTCTTCCTGGGGAGCCAACTAGTGATGGTGGGCCGCTACCGCCAGGCCGGCTCCGCCACCATCACCCTGCGGGGCGAGGTGAACGGCCAGGAGCAAGAGTTCGTCTATGAAGGCCAGTTCCGCTCCCAGGGAGGCCAGGAGTTCATCCCCCGCCTCTGGGCCACCCGCAAGATCGGCTACCTCCTCAACCAGATCCGCCTCCACGGTGAGGATGACGAACTGGTGGAGGAGATCGTGGAATTGAGCGTGCGTTACGGGATAATGACCCCTTATACCTCCTACCTGGTGAACGAGGAGGTGGATATCTTCACCGAGGAAGGGCGAGAGGAGGCCCTGGAGTACGCCGCGCCCCTGGCCGCCGCTCCCGCCGCCGTGGCCGGGTCCGAGGCGGTGAAGGACTCCGAGGCCCGCCAGGCCCTGGGAGGCTCAGAACGGGCCGTGGAAAGCCAGGCGGTTAAGCAAGTGGGGGAGAAGGTCTTCATCCTCCGCGAAGGCGTCTGGACCGATTCCACCTATAGCGGCCAGGAGACTACCAAGGTCGGGTTCGCCACCGAGGATTACTTCCGACTGCTCAGCGCCCACCCGGAGTGGGGCCCCTACTTCTCCGTGGGACAAACGGTCATCGTGGTGCTGGACGGAGTAGCCTATGAAGTGACGGAGGAGGCCCAGCCCCCCATCGATATCCCCCCTGCCCTGACCCCGCCCGACGCTGATGCTCCATCCAGCCCTTGGGCCCTCGTGGCCAGATTGATCGAATGGCTAATGAGCCTATTCGACCTCTAGTCAAGCCAAGGGGCGTCGGGATCTCCGACGCCCCTCTTTATTTCAACAAGGACGACTTATGACCAGTTCTCCACCGCCCAAGCCAATTCCTCCGGGGTAACGGTAGCGTTACCCAGTTTGCGCACCACCAGCCCGGCGGCGTAGTTGGCCAAGTGGGCCCCAGTGAGGGGGTCGAGGCCGGCGGCCAAGGCCAAGGTAGCCACGGCGATGACCGTATCACCAGCCCCGGTTACATCGAAGACCTCGCTGCGGTTGGCCGCGGGGATGTGGTGTGCGCCCTCCGCCGTTATCAGCGACATCCCCTCCTCCCCCCTGGTGATGAGCACCGCCCCAGCCTCCAGGTCGGCGCGGAGGCCCTTCCCCGCCTGTTCGAAGGCCTGGTCGTCGTTGAGCGACTTCCTCAGGACCGCCTCCGCCTCACGACGGTTGCACTTGATCAGATCGAAGCCTCGGAATTTATGGAGGTCGCCCTGGGAATCCACGGTGATGACCTTCCCGTGCTTTCGGGCCAGGCGCAGGCTGGTCGATATGAGGGCCCCATCCACTACCGCGGTCTTGTAATCGGAGATGAGGATGGCCTCCACCAGGGGGGCCAGACGTTCCAGGTGGGAGAGCATGGCTTTAGCCATCTCCTCATCGAGGGGGGTGCGATCCACTACATCAACCCGTACCAACTGTTGGGGGAAGACCAGGGTCCCCTCGGCTACCACCCGGCTCTTGGTGGTGGTGGGACGGTTGGAATCCACTACCGCCCCGGAGGTATCTATCCCCGCCTCCTCCAGTTGGCGCACCAAAGCCTTCCCGGCCTCATCCTGGCCCACCACCCCGATCTGATAGGCGACTCCACCCAGGGCGGCGATGTTATGGGCCGGGTTGCAGGCCCCGCCGGGGAGGTGAAAATGGCGCCGAAATTCCAAGACCGGCACCGGCGCCTCGCGGGAGAGGCGCTCCGCCCTTCCCACCACATAGTCGTCCAGGAAAAGGTCCCCTACCACGGCCACGCCTTTCCCCGCCAAGGAAGGGACGGCCTCTAGTAGCGCTTTTTTCTCCATCATAACGGCCTACCTTTCTTTGTCGCTTGACCGACGGGAGTTCAAGACCAACCAGACGAACTTGGGCAGGGCTAGCATCCGCCTCCACCGCCAAGGCTCCTTGAGGAGGCGGTGGAGCCACTCCAACCCTAGCCGCCGCATCCACCTGGGGGCCCGCTTGGCCCGGCCGGAGATGAAGTCGAAGGCCCCACCCACCCCCATGGCCACCGGCACCTCCAGACGGCCCAGGTTGCGGCGGACCCAAAGGTCCTGCTGGGGGGCCCCATAGGCCACCAATAAGATATGGGGCCGGGCCTCCCGAATCATTTCCACTATCTTCACTTCCTCCTCCGGCCTGGGCGAACCGGCATAGGTGCCAACAATCGCGAGATGGGGGTGCTCGCGTCTCAATATACCAGCAGTGGCCTGAGCCACCCCCTCCCCTGCCCCCAGGAGGAAAAGTCGATACTCTCTCTCCGCCGCTACCTTGGCCAACCTGACCACCATATCTACCCCCGCCACCCGTTCCTTCAGGGGTTCTCCCAGGAACCGGGCGGCCCAGAGGAGCCCCGCCCCGTCGGGCAAGGCCAAGTCGGCCCCTTGAAGCACTCGGCGGAACTCCTCATCCCTCTGCGCGGCCACTATGAACTCCGGATTAACCGTTGCCACCTGATGGGGCCCTCCCCCCTCGAGGAACCCGAGGATGCGAGCCAGGGCCTCCTCCTCATCGACCCGGTCCACGGGGATGCCCAGGATCGCTATCCTATCGGCCACCTTCCCCCGCCCCCTTCAAAACGCCCAGCCGTTCCACGGCGGCTAAGACCATCTCGGGAGTGATCCCATCCATACATTTGGGATCATGGCAACCCTCCCGACGGCCCAGCCGAAAGCCCCGATAGAAGCAGGGGCTGCAATCCATCTCCACCCTCACTACCTCACTCTTCACCCCCCAGGGGCCCCAGGCCGAGGGGTTGGAGGGGCCGAAGATGGCCACCACTGGGGTGCCCACGGCGGCGGCCAGATGCATCACCCCGGAGTCGTTCCCCACGAATAAGTGGCAACGCCTCAGGAGCGCTGCCAAGAGGGGGAGGCTCGTCCGGCCTCCCAAATCCAGGGAAGGATGACTCATGAGAGAGGCCACCTGTCTGGTCAATCTCCCCTCCTCTGGGCCGCCGACCAGGGCCACTTCCACCCCATACTCCTCGATCAGGCCATCGGCCACCTGGGCGAAGCGCTCCGGGGGCCAGCGCCGAGCAGGGCTGTAACCCCCAGAGCCGGGGTGAAGGGCCACCAGAGGCGATCCCTTTGATCCTTGCAGTAACTCTTCCACCTCCCGCTCATCCTCTTCAGAGAAGGGGGCTTGCATCCTCTTATCCTCGGTCCCGGCCCCCAGGAGCCCCACCACCTCCAGCCAATACTCCACCTCGTGGCGGCCCCCGAAACCCAGGTCCTTGGCTCTACGGGTGAGGAAAAAGCCCCGGCCGTTATCCAAGCCCACCCTCTCCTTGGCCCCGATGGAGAGGGCCAAGGCGGCGTATTTCGCCGTCCCCCAAAGGGTGGTGAGGTGATGGAGGATGATGACCTTATCGTATCTCCTGCGGCGCAACTCCCGCCAGAGGCGAAAGAGGCCCAAGAGCGAAGGGGGGTAAAAAGTCAAGAGGAGGCTATCGTATCTGGCCTTGGGGAAGGTGATGACCTCATCCACCAAAGGGGAGCGGGTCAGGAGGGGGAGGGTATGAGGGGTGATCAAGGCTTCCAGGCGAGCGGTGGGGAACGACTCTCGCAGGGCTCTCAGGGCCGGGGTGGCGGTGAGGAGGTCGCCCATATCGGCCAGTTTCACCACCAAAAGACGAGGCTCCACCATCAGGCTCCCTCCAGGACGGCCAAGGTCTCCTGGGCACACCTCTCCCAGGAGAAGAGTTTGGCCCGCTCCAGCCCCCTCTCTATCAACTCCGCCCGCAGGGCCTCATCCTCCAAGAGCCGCCTCATGGCCTCGGCCAGGGCCTCCACATCGTAGGGGTCGACCAGGAGGGCGGCATCGCCGGCCACCTCTGGCAAGGCCGAGGCGTGGCTGCAGACCACCGGCGTCCCGGCGGCCATAGCCTCGAGGAGGGGGAAACCGAAGCCCTCGTAGAGGGAGGGGAGGACGAAGAGGCGCGCCCCCCCCATCAGCCCCGGTATATCGCCTTCATCGACGTAACCTATGATCTGGACTGTCCCTCCCAATTCTCGGGCCCTCTCATATATGGGGCCATACCTCCACCCCCTTTTCCCGGCCAAGACCAAATGCCAACCCTGGGGCAGGAGAGAGCAGGCCTCCATCAAGCGGAGCAGGTTCTTGCGGGGGTGAAGGGTGCCCAGATGGAGGATATAACCTTCGGGAAGGCCATATCGTTTTATCACCTCCTGGGGCGAGCGCGAACCTTGAAGGGGGATGCAGCCGGGATAGACCACGGTTATCTTTCCCCCAGGGATCCCATATCTCTCCATCAAATCCTTCTTGGTGGCCTCCGAGTCAGCGATGATATGGCGGGCCACGCGGGCGTTGAAACGGGTGGAGAGGTCGAGGTAGAGCCTATCCAGGAGGCGATGAGCCCCAGGATAATATAGATAGCCCAGGTCGTGCACCGTGACCACGGAAGGGGGGTGAAGGAGGGGGATGACGTGAGCGGGGACGAAGAGGAGGTCCGGGGGGTGACGCGCCATCTCGAGAGAGAGGCGAAAATGGGTCCACAGGCGAGGGAAAGGGATGACCCGGGCCTCCCAGTTCCCCTGGGGAGGGAATAGGCCTATCGTGGGAGGAGCGGCGAAATAGAGGCGATAGCGGTGAGCGCTATCCGTGGCCAAAAGGTGGCGGATGAGGTATAAGGAGTAGTTTTCCGTCCCCGTCCGCTGGGGGCGAGTCGCCCGGCTGGCGTCGATGCCGATCAGCATATCTCCTACCCGTCTTCGCGCTCCTCCAGCGCCATCACCTTCGCTATTCGCCGCCGATGGCGCTCCT
>CAYUAM010000022.1:0-13380 GCA_964442805.1 uncultured Anaerolineales bacterium
CCCTGGACCCCATAGCCAAGATACCAGAATATAAAGTTTGTGCCGTGCGGCTGGAAAGGGCCTAAATGAAAGCCCCTCGCTACCGGCGAGGGGCTCTTTTTTCATCAGGAGGGGCTAAGCCGCCTCCCACTTCCCCTCTTCTTCCTTCAGGAAATCGAGGAATTGGGGGTCATCAGCCCGCATCAAGTTTCCTAGTTCGCCCAGATTCGAGCACTCGACCTTGACCAGCCAGCCACCCTCGTAGGGGGAACTATTGATGCGGGTGGGTTCCCACTCCAGTTCCTCGTTTGCCTCGGCGATCTTCCCGCTGACCAGGGCGTGGACCCTACCCACCCATTTCCCCGATTCCATGGACATGAAGGGTTTGCCCTGTTCCACCTCCCGTCCCACTCGGGGCACCTCAACATAGACGATCTCCTTGGCCGTCTTGGCCGCAAAGTCGTTGACCCCTTGGGTGGCTAAGTTGCCCTCTATACGCAGCCAACCGTGATTCTTATCGTAGTAGAGGTCATCGGGAAAGTTGTAATCTTTGTACTGCATTACCTCCTCCTCGTTTCCTGAGTATCATTTCTAATCTTAGCATGGTAGTGGGGAGAAGTCAACTGGGGATCGGACAACTCCCCGCTAAAGGAGTATACGAGGAGACGATTTTAACAGATACGGGGCAAAATCTCCCCTACGGCCATATCTACTAATCGGTGGGCCCCCAAGGCCGTCCTCATCACCACCCGCCCAGGGTGCTCCGCGGTGACCTCTCCCATAGCCACCGCTTGGGCTCCGTAGGGGTGTCCCTTCATGGCCGCAAGGACCCTGTCGGCAACCTGGGCAGGGACCACCGCCACCAGTTTCCCCTCGTTGGCCAGGTAGAGGGGGTCCAGCCCCAGGAGTTCACATACCCCCCGCACCTCATCTCTTAACGGTATCTTCTCCTCATGGATTAGAAAGCCCACCCCCGACTGAAGGGCAAATTCATTGAGGGTGGTAGCCAACCCCCCCCTGGTTGGGTCCCGCAGGGAGTGGATCTCTTTGGAGGCCTTGAGCATCTCCTCCACCAGGCCGTGGAGGGGCGCGCAGTCGCTCTCTAGGGAGGAGGCGAACTCCAGCCCCTCTCTCTGGCTCAGGATGGCTATGCCGTGATCGCCTATGGTCCCGCTGACTATCACCATATCCCCCGGCTGGGCCTTGGAGCCGGAGATTTCGATGCCCTCCGGTACCACCCCCATCCCGGCGGTGGTGATGAAGAGGCCGTCGGCTGCCCCCTCCCCCACCACCTTGGTATCACCGGCCACGATCTTCACTCCCGCCTCTTCTGCCGTCTCCTCCATGGATTGGACGATCCTCTCCAGGTCGGCCAGGGGGAAACCCTCCTCGATGATGAAGGAGGCGCTCAGGTAGAGGGGCCGAGCCCCGCTCATGGCCAGGTCGTTGATGGTGCCACAGATGGCCAGTTTCCCGATATCTCCGCCGGGGAAGAAGAGGGGGCTAACCACGTAACTATCGGTGGTGAAGGCCAACCGTCCCTTATGAGCCTCCAGGAGGGCCGAGTCGTCCAGGCGGGCCAGGATGGGGTTATGGAAGTGGGGCAAAAAGATCTGCTCCACCAGTTCGTGGCTCAACCTTCCTCCGCTGCCGTGGGCCAGGAGGACCCTACCTTTCATCTCCCCCTCCGTAATGGTAGTAGGCGGCGCAGGCCCCCTCCGAGGAGACCATGCAGGGCCCTACCGGGTGGGAGGGAGCGCAAGCCCGTCGGAAGAGGGGGCAATTCAGGGGGGCCTTGACCCCTCGCAGGACCTCCCCGCAGATGCACCCCTTGGGCTCCACGGTGGGACCGGGGTCGATATGATACCTCTCCAAAAGCACGGCGGCATCGAACTCCCCATATTCCTCTTTCAGCCGCAGGCCGCTCTCGGGGATGGGGCCCATCCCCCTCCATTCGGCCTCGGCCACCTCGAAGACTTTATAGATCTGCTCCTGGGCCACGGTATTCCCCTGGGGACGCACGCTGCGGGGGTAGGCGTTCCCTACCTCGGCACGCCCTCCCTCCACCTGCTCCACCAGCATGGCCACGGCGCGCAGGATATCCAGAGGCTCGAAGCCAGAGACCACGCAGGGCATACCATATTCCCGGGGCAGGAACTCCCAGGCCTTAGAGCCGATGACCGTGGTCACGTGGCCGGGACCGATGATGCCGTCCAGTTTGACCTCCCCGGAATCCAGGAGGGCCTTCATCACCCTGGGGGTCAACTTATGCAAGGAGAGGACATAATAATTCCTTATCCCCTCCCCCTGGGCCCCCAAAATGGAGAGAGCCACCGTGGGGGCGGTGGTCTCGAAGCCGATGGCTAAGAAGACGACCTTCCTTTCCGGATTATTTTTGGCTATCTCTAAGGCGTCCATGGTGGAGTAGACCACTCGCACGTCGGCGCCTTCCGCCTTGGCCTCCTGGAGACCGCCCTGGCTCCCCGGCACCCTCACCATGTCGCCAAAAGTGGCGATGATCACCCCTGGCACTTTAGCCAGGGCCATAGCCTTATCTATGTCGCCATGGGCGGTGACGCAGACCGGACAGCCGGGGCCGGAGAGCATGGTGATGGTGGGGGGGAGGAGTTGGCGGAGCCCATATTTGAGGATGGCCACGGTGTGGCCGCCGCAAAATTCCATGAACCTGGCCGGCCGCTTGGAGAGGCGCTTTATATGTCGAATCACCCCCTCCGCCAGGGAAGGGTCCCGATACTCGTCGATATATCTCATTCCTCGCCACCTCGGGCTATCTGGTTGAGGAGCCGAAGGCTCTCTTGGGCCTCTTCCTCGTCGATGACCCCTATGGCGTAGCCGGTGTGGATGAGGACATAATCGCCTACTTGGGCCTGGGGGACCAGTTGCAGCCCCACGGTGCGGCTCACCCCTCCGACCTCCACCTCTCCCAGAGTCCCCTGGATGGATTTAATTCGCGCTGGTATGGCTAGACACATCTTCTTGATGATGGGCCACTATGGCCTGCCCCAAAGAGAGGCCCCCGTCGTTGGCCGGCACCTGCCTATGGGTGTAGACAGTGAAGCCCGCCTCCCGCAGGGCCTGGGCCGTCCTCCTCAGGAGGAGCCGGTTCTGGAATACTCCCCCACTGAGGGCCACCCCCCTTAAGCCCGTCTCCTTAGATATCTTCTGGCACATCTCCACCACCATCGCGGCCACCGTCTCATGGAAGCGAAGGCCGATGAGGGGTATGGGAAGTCCCCCTTTCAGGTCGGCCACAATGGCGGCCAAAAGGTCCTTCAATTTGACGAT
This sequence comes from uncultured Anaerolineales bacterium, assembly GCA_964442805.1. Classification (GTDB taxonomy): domain Bacteria; phylum Chloroflexota; class Anaerolineae; order UBA7937; family UBA7937; genus CAYUAM01. The sequence goes on from CAYUAM010000022.1 coordinate 3,286, forward strand.
ATAGTGCCCTTCTTCCTTCCCTATCTGGAAGGGGTATGAAGTCGTATCCCCTTCCGCCTTGCTGGAGGCCATCTCTAACTCTATGGCCGCCTGGGCCTTATAGGTTATCTCCCCCCGCACCCCCAGGAGGGCGGAGACGGCATCGAAGAGGCGGCCGCAACTGGAGGTCAGGGGGGCGTTTATCCCCTTATCTATCTGCATGCGGATGGCTTTCAACTCCCGGGGATCGATCCCCTCCAGGGAGGGCAAATCGGGGATCTCCCCCAGGAGGGCGTATAGGTAACCGGCGGCCAGTCTGTAGGGCCGGCGGATGGCCGCCTCCCCCCCAGGAAGGGGCAGATATTCCAGATGGCCGACCCGCTGAAAATGGGCCAGATCGGCCACCAGGAACTCCCCACCCCATATCCGGCCATCCAGGCCGAAGCCGGTGCCATCGAAGGCCACCCCTATGACCTTCTCTTCCACCCCGTTGTCGAGGAGGCAACTAGCGATATGGGCGTGGTGGTGTTGTACGGCCACCAATGGAAGGGCGGAGTTATGAGCCAACTCCAAGGCGTATGTGGTGGATAGGTAGTCGGGGTGCATATCGTGGGCCACCACTTCCGGTTGGAGGCGGAAGAGCCTTCGGTAATGCTCGATAGATTCCTGGAAGAACTCCAGCGTCTCCAGGTTCTTGAGGTCGCCGATATGTGGGCTCAGGAAGGCGTAGTTCTCCTTGGTGAAACAGAAGGTGTTCTTCTCCTCACCCCCGCAGGCCAAGACCTGGCGCACCGGGAAGGGCAGGTGGATGGGGTAGGGGGCATAACCTCGGGAGCGACGGAGGGGCTGGGGCCCTTCCTCCACCATCCAGACGCTGTCGTCGCAACGGGCATGTATCTCTCGATTGTGGAGGAGGAAATAGTCGGCCAGCCTTTGCAGCCGCTCCCTGGCCTCGCCGTTATCTTTGGCTATGGGTTCATCCCCTCGATTCCCGCTGGTCATGACCAGCGGCCTCTGGGCCTCCCGCAACAGGAGGTGGTGTAGAGGGGTGTAGGGCAACATTGCCCCCAAGTAGTTATTCCTCGGAGCCACCTCTTTGGCGATGGAAGATCCTTCCTTCCAGCCAAGGAGCACTATGGGGCGTTGGGGGGAAAGGAGGAGGTCGGCCTCCTCCGGGGAGACGGAGCAATGCTCCCTTACCTCTTCCAGGCTGGCCATCATCACCGCCAAAGGTTTATCCGGACGCCCTTTCCTCCTTCGCATCCGTCTCACCGCTCCTTCATCGGTGGCGTCGCAGGCTAAGTGGAAGCCTCCCAGCCCCTTCACCGCCACGATCTGCCCTTCCCTGAGGAGACGGGCCGCCGAGGTCAGGGGGTCCGAGGAGGCGATCTCGTGTCCCTGGGCGTCGATGAGGGACAAGGCCGGCCCACAGGTCGGGCAGGCGTTGGGCTGGGCGTGGAAGCGACGGTCGCGGGGGTCCTCATACTCGGCCTGGCATTGAGGACACATGGCGAAGGCCCTCATGGTGGTCTGGGGCCGGTCGTAGGGGATCTCTTGGATGATGGTGAAGCGGGGGCCACAGTTGGTACAGTTGGTGAAGGGGTAATAGTAGCGGCGATCGCGAGGGTCGAGGAGTTCCCGACGACAGTCATCGCAGGTGGCTATGTCCGGGGAGATCAGTTGATATCTCCCCTCCTGGGCCCGGCTGGAGCGGATCTCGAAGCCAACATAACCGATTGGCGCTATGTCGGAGACGGTGAGCGACTCGATATGGGCTAAAGGAGGAGACTCCCTCTCCAAGGCGTGGAGGAAGTGGTTCAGGTGGCTATTGGCTCCCTCCACCTCCATCTCCACCCCGGAGGAGGTGTTGCACACCCACCCCTTCAGGCCGTATCTGGTGGCCAACTGATAGACAAAGGGTCGAAAGCCGACCCCTTGCACCACGCCGGTTACGCTTATCCTTTGGGACCTCATTCCACCTCTATGCTCTCTAAGTAGAACTTCGCCCCCGGCACCTTCTGGAAGGCCAGGGTGGCCCCTTCAGCCATGGTGCCGGGGCTCAGATATTCGAAGTAGAAACGGACCGAATCCTCCGCCACGCTGGACTGCTCGCCGAGGACCAAATTGAGGGCCTTGATCCTCATGGCCTGGGCCTTGGAAGCGTATTCTAAGGCGGTGGAGAGGAGGCTCTCCGTGATACCTAGTTCGTGCATCTCATAATTATTATAACATACGGGGTAAAGAGGCTGCCATTCTGGAGTGGCTTGGCTGGAGGGAGCCAATCGTCTCCTAAGCAGCCGGGAGGCGGTTTTTGAGCCTTCAGGCCCTTAGGCTGCGCAGGGTGGCCAGGTTCTCCTTATCCTCCTCCATCTTCGGCCCCTTAGGCGTCTCCAGGACCATGGGGAGGTGGGAGAAGCGGTGGTCGTTCAAGATCAGGCGGAAGGGCGCAAGCCCCAGCCGGCCCTTGCCGATATGTTCGTGTCTGTCCAGCAGGCTGTTCAGGTCCCCCTTGGAGTCGTTGAGGTGAAAGGCCCGCAACCTTTCCAGGCCAATGGTCTGGTCCAATTCCTGGAAGGTGGCCTCATACCCCTGAGGGGTGCGGATCTCATATCCGGCGGCCAAGGCGTGGCAGGTATCGAAGCAGACCCCTAGGGCCTCTCCGCCCTCGGTGAGGGAGATGAGGTGGGCTAATTGTTGGAAGGTATAGCCCAAGGTGTCGCCCTGCCCGGCGGTGATCTCCAAGACGATCTGGGCTTGGTACCCCGGCCGGCGGGCCAAGACCAGGCTGAGGGCTTGGGCGACCCGAGCCAGCCCCGCCTCCTCCCCTTGGCCCACGTGGGAGCCGGGGCGGACTACCAAGAAGGGGAGCCCCAGGAGGTCGCAGCGGGCCAATTCGTCCTCGAAGACCTCGATAGATCTCCTCCAGAGTTCTTCATCTGGGGAGCCCAAATTGATGAGGTAAGTATCGTGGGCGAAGGCGGGGCTTATCCCCGCCTCCCCCCGCTTGCGTTTGAACTCCTCGATCTCCTCAGGGGTGAACTCCCGCATCTTCCATTGGCGAGGGGTGCGGGTGAATATCTGGATGGTGTCGCAGCCCACCTCTCGTCCGCGGTCGATGGCCTGGTCCACCGTTCCGGCGATGGACATATGGGCTCCCAAAGGCATCCTTCCCCCTTTTCCCGCTTACTGGGAGGGAAGCGGGATCCTTCTTTCTATTTCACCTTTACCGTGACCTTCTTGGGTTTCACCTCCGGGGCCTTGGGCAGAGTTATCTCCAAGATGCCGTTCTCGTAGTTGGCCTCGATCTTGTCCGTCTCCAGGCCGCTGGGTAGTTGGATGGCCCGGTAGAAGGTCCCCCGGTACCGCTCGCAACAATAATAGTCTTCGTCCTTGACCTCTTCCTCAACCTTGTGTTCCCCCTTGATGGTGAGGACGTTACCGGTAATGGAGATATCTATATCCTCTTTACTCATGCCGGGGAGTTCGGCCTTGATGACCACCTTATCTTCCCGGTCGAACATGTCAATCCGCGGGGCCCACTCCCGTGCCACCAAAGCCCGACGGCTCCAGGGGGTCACCCATCGGAAGGGCCACTCCTCGAAGAGCCGTTCCATCTCCTCATCCATCTCCCGAAAGGGCTCACGCCTCCTGAGCCACCAACCCGGTCGCCATCTCTCCATAGCCATGCTCCACCTCCTTTCGCCCTCTGCCTCACGCTCGCCAGCCGTCAATTAAGATCCCGCTTCCCAATTTTATTATATCACAAAGGTTTCTCCCTCTTCACCCTATCCTCGAAGCCAACTGCAGCCAGGGCTAACCTTTGCTTCGGCGGGCCATCGATGATGCTCTAGCCGACCTCGCCCCTTTCCTTCACCATGGTCAGGAGCCTCACCCCCTCCATCTGTTGGAAGGTGGCCCCTTGGCTGACGTAGCGAAGAACCAAGTCTTGGTCTATCACCTTGGTCCCAGAGATGACATCGACGCCGTAATCGAAGAGGAGAGGCGAGAGGGGGGTGGTGGGGCCCAGGAGGAGGACCAGGCTTTCCGGAGGGCAGAGGGATAGCAGGCCCTCGAGGGTGTGGTTGATCAGGGTGGTGCCGGTGATGGCCACTAGGTCGGCCTGGGGGATGACCTCCTCGGCGGCCTCGGCGGGGAGTTCCCCCTCGGCGGGGTATTCCTCTAGGACCCAGAGGGTGGCCGCCGAACGGCGGAGTTGGGGGATAAAGGGGAAGTGACCCACTAGGGCTACCCTCTTGCCCCGGCCGCGCTCTACTAGAAACTCACGGGCGTTCAGTTCCAGGCAAAGGCTCTCGTCTATCTGTAAGAGGGAGTTGATGGCGGCCAGGCCGATGGTGGCCTCTAAGGTGTAATCCGACTTGGCCAATTGGGCCAACTCCAGGGCGCTCTTCTGGTGTAGCCTCCCCGCTTCTCGTACCCGGCGCTCCCCGTGAGGCCCCACTTCCCTTACCGTGGAGGCCAGCCCGCATTGCCGGCTCACCACCGCCGTCCAGAAGACGCCCAGGCGCACCTCCTGCACGGGCGCGTCTTCTTCCAGCGAAGCGATCAGGTCGTCCAGGATGGCCATATCTTTTGCCTAGACCGCGAAGCGTCGATTATGGTTACTCGACTACGATCTGCCCAGTCATGCTGGGGTGGAGGCCACAGTGGTAGTCGAAGGTGCCCGGGGTATCGAAGGTATGGCTCCAGGAATCGCCCTTATTCAGTCTGGGGCTCTCGAACCCTTCCCCCACCACTGTATGGGGCGTGGAGTCCCTATTGACCCAGGTGACCACGCCCCCTTTGGCCACGGTCAGGGTGGCCGGCTGGAAGGCGAAGCCTTCGATGATCACCTCTGCCCCCGTAGAGGGCGGGGTCGGCTCACCGGAGGGTGGCGGGGGGGCCCCACCTCCACAGGCGACCAGGAAGATGAGGAGTGGAATAACCAATAAGGTGACTATTTTCTTCATATTTCTCTCCTTACTGCGCTAGTATAAGGCAACGAAATACCACAGGGCGCTGGTGAGAAAGATGGCTAGGATAGAGAGGAAGAGCGCTCCGCTTAGGGGAAGGACATATTTAAGGTATCCTCGAAAGAGGCGAGCCAAGGCGAATTTGGCCAGGATGAGGGTCGCCCCGATAACGCCAAAGAGGGCGTGAGAGACCACTCGGGGGTCTTGGAGATAGACGGACAATCGGCTCACGCATATGTAGGCGGTGAATAGGAGCAAGGCCAAGGCCAGATCCCCTTCCCCCTTGTGGAAGAGCCGCAATCTTTGCCTGGAGGCCTTGATCCAATGGATGCGCCCTTGAACCTGAAGCATGGTCAGGGCTTGGAGGATGGCCACCAGAAGCAAGGCCGAGGTCAGGATGCTCTTGAAGAGATAGAGATCCATACCTGACTCCTTCCGCCCAGGTTTTCCCTGGGCAGGGGTTAGAGCCCCTGGGTTAGCCCCTCGATATCAAACCATGAACCGGTATTGGTCAGGTAGTCGTGCTCCGCCTGAAGGAGGCGGCGATGTCCCTCCTCCCACTGGGCTAAACCCTCATACAAAGCCTTCCCCTGGGGGTCCTCCGTCTTACCTCGAAGATCTTCGTAGAGGTCTCGGGATTTGATCTCCATCTCTATCCCCGTCTGGAGGGCTCGTAGTTGATCGGTATCTGGCTCGATAGCCTCCGCCGTTTTGGGAAAGATGGAGGGTATCTTCAACTCCAAAAGGAGTTTCAACCCCTCCATGCCCACGCTGGCCCACTTCCCCTTCTCCACCAAGGAGCGGCGCTCGTCCATTAGATAATCTATGTGGAGAGCCTCTTGCCGAGCCAGGTAGTGCCAAAGGGCCTTCCCCGCTGCCTCCTCCGTCTTCTCGGCAGCCTCCAGGTAAAACCGGCGCCCTTCCCTCTCCACCTGCATGGCCATCTCTAGCCGCCCTACCGCCGCCTTTGCCTCTTCTTTCACCTCGATTCCTCCTTCTGTGAATGTGTTGGTGCCTTCATCTAGAAGGGCTCGAAGCCCATATACCTGCTGTATTCCGCCATCAATAGGTCATATTCCTTTTTGAGGATCTCCCAATGGCTCTTCTCCCAATCGGCCAGGCCGGAGAACATGGCCTTGCCCCGTTCGTCGTCGGTCTCCTGCGCCGCCTTTTGGTAGAAGGCCCGGGACCTCTCCTCCATATCCAGGCCCAACCTGAGGGCCGGGATCTCGGAGCGATATTTCCCCATGTTCTCCCTTACCTGCTCAGCAGAGAAGATGGGCTGCCTCTCCTTTGGGGCGTGAACGGGGGGCACTTGGTAAGGCAGCCATTGGCCCTTCGACACCAGGGAGTCCCTTTGGGCTTGGAGCCAATTTAGATGCTCCACCTCATCTATCGCCAGGGAGTAGAACATCCCCCGGGCCTCGGGGTAGTCGGTTTCCTCAGCCACCCTTCGATAGAAGTCGCGACCCTTCCTCTCCATCTCCATGGCCAACTCCAGGGCCCTTTGCGCCTCTTCAGACATCAGCGGCTCCTTTCCAGCCTCCCAGGCTTTGGGCAACAATTATGATAATCATTACTAATATTAACGGATTTAGCCAGTTTTGTCAAGAAGTCCAGGGTGACTTCACCCCCACTTCCTGGCCCACCTTCTCCAGGCTCTCCACCACCGGAGCGGGGAGGGGGATGCCCTCCCTGCCTCGCTTCTCGGCCATCTCCCACTCCTTCTCCCCGTGGATATAGATGCGGCTTTGGCCTTGGGCCTTGGGCGAACCCTTGAGGCGACGGATGATCTCGTCCATATCGTCCTTGAACTCCTCCAGGGGGCGAAAAGCCTCTACCATTAGGGCCCCGAAGAAGTGGCCCAGTTTATCCGGCCCTTTCCGGCCCCTTTGGCCCCGGTCCGGCAGCCTATCGGCGAAGCCAGCGCCGGAGAGGACGCCACAGAGGATGTCCACCATGAGGGCCAGGCCGTAGCCTTTGTGGCCGCCTAACTCTTCACCTTCGCCCCCCAGGGGCAAGAGGCCGCCCCCCAAACGCTGCCTCACGTTCCTCACCGCCAGCCCGGGGTCGGTGGTGGCTATCCCCCTCTCATCGGTGGCCCACCCCTTGGGGATGGGCTTGCCCAAAAGTTGGTAAAGTTCCAACTTCCCCACCGGGACCACCGAGGTGGCCATATCCAGGACGAAGGGCCGTTCTCGCTGGGCGGGGGCGGCCAGGCTGAGGGGGTTGGTGCCCAGGATGGCATCCCGCCCGAAGGTGGGTACCACTAGGGGCGAGGCGTTGGTCATGGAGAGCCCTATAAGGTCCCGCTCCAGGGCCATCATGGCGTAGTATCCGGCGATGCCATAATGGTTGGAGTTGCGCACGGCCACGAAGCCAGCCCCTACCCCTTGGGCCTTCTCCATGGCCAGCCTCATGGCTCGCGCCCCGATGGGCTGGCCCAAGCCCCCACCGCCGTCGAGGAGGGCTGTGGCCGCCGTCTCCCTCACCACTTTCACCTTTGGATGGGGGAGCATTACCCCGTTACGCAGCCCATCTACATAGCGCCTCAAGCGGACCACCCCATGGGAATCCACTCCCCGCAGGTCGGCGGCTACCAACACCTCGGCGGTGAGGGCCGCATCCTCCGAGGGGACCTCCAACGATTCAAAGACCCTTCGACAAAAGTGGTGGAGGTCTTCCGCCTGTAACTTGATCTCGCCTGGGGACATGTCTCACCTCGATGTCTTAGAGTGATCTGATTGTAGAGGGGGACGAGTATGGCGTCAAGGTAGTCGAGGACTGGACAGAAGAGGGCAGGGATGGTAAAATAGAGATGGACAAATGAATCACGCATGTCGGGATCAAAGGGGATTCACCGGCGGATGTGCCTGAGGAGCCAGGGCGACGCGCCTGGCTTGTTTTTGTCTAAAGGGGGAGAGAAGTGGCTAGGGGGCGGGTTTTTATCATCGAGGAAAGGTGCAAAGGCTGCAGATTCTGTGTGGAGTTCTGCCCCCATAAGGTTTTGGCCCTATCGGAGAGGTATAACCCCAAGGGCTATCGCCTTCCTTGCGTGGTCGACGCGGAGGCTTGCGCCGATTGCGGCCTCTGTGAGATGATCTGTCCGGAGTTCGCCATCTACTCCCTGCCTGTCGATGAGAAGGAACCAGAACCCCAAGGGTGAAGGGCTCCTGAGCGGGGAGTTCTTCATGAGCGGCGACATCGCTTGCGCCGAGGGAGCGCTCTCTGCTGGCTGTCGCTTTTTTGCCGGCTACCCCATAACCCCGGCCACGGAGATAGCGGAGCGGATGTCTTGGCGCATGCCCCAGGTGGGAGGCTTCTACATCCAGATGGAGGATGAGATCGCCTCCATGAGCGCCGTCTTAGGGGCCTCCTGGGGCGGGGTGCGAGCCATGACCGCCACCTCTGGCCCCGGCTTCAGCCTGATGATGGAGAACCTGGGGCTAGGCATAATGACTGAGACCCCTTGTGTCTTGGTCAACGTGCAGCGGGGAGGCCCCTCCACCGGCCTCCCCACCCTGGTAGGGCAGGGAGATATGATGCAGGCCCGTTGGGGCGCCCACGGGGTATATGAGATCATCGCCCTTGCTCCTACCTCCCCTCAGGAGTTCTTTGACCTCACCATCAAGGCCTTCAACCTGGCCGAGAGGTTCCGCACCCCCGTTTTGGTCATGGCTGACGAGGTGGTGGGCCATATGACTGAGCGGGTGGTCATCCCTGAGGAGATCCCCTATTACCCGCGACGCAAGCCTCGGGTCCCGCCGGAAGAGTATCAATCCTATTGTCCCGATGACGACCTGGTGCCCCCCATGGCCAACGCCGGGGATGGCTATCGCATGCACATCACCGGCCTCACCCACGATGAGCGGGGCTATCCGGCCACCGATGAGGATACCCAGGACCGACTGGTTCGCCGCTTGGTGGAGAAGATCCGGCGCAATAAAAACGAGATCATCATGCTGGAAGAGTCGGAGGTAGAGGGGGCGGAAGTAGTAGTCTGCTCCTATGGCATCTCCGCCCGGGTGGCCCTGCGGGCGGTGGAGTTGGCCAAGAAAGAGGGTATCCCCACGGGGACGCTTAAGATGTTGACCGTTTGGCCCTTCCCTGAGGAGAGGATAAGTCAGATAGCGGGGAGGGTTAAGGCCTTGGTGGTGCCGGAGATCAATTACGGCCAGATAGCCTTAGAGGTGGAGAGGTGTGCCTGCGGAAAGGCGGAGGTCATCCCCGTGACCCATATGGGGGGCGGCCTCCATAAGTCGGAGGATATCTTAGCGGCCATAAGGAGAGGAGCACGATGACCCTTCAGCACCCTCGGGATTTCCTCCTGCGGGAGGAACGGCTGCCCCATATCTGGTGCTCGGGTTGTGGGATCGGGATAGCGGTCAACTGCCTCATCGGGGCCCTGGCGAAGTCGGGCCTCCCCTTGGACAAGGTGGTGGTCGTCTCCGGGATCGGCTGTGCCGGCCGAGTGGCGGGGTATATCCGGTTGGACTCCTTCCACACCACTCATGGCCGGGCCATCCCCTTCGCCACCGGGTTGAAGTTGGCCAACCCGGAATTGAAGGTGGTGGTCTTCAGTGGCGATGGCGACCTCATCGCCATTGGGGGGAACCATTTCATCCATGCGGCGCGGCGAAATGTGGATATGACCGTCATCTGCGTCAATAATTTCAATTACGGGATGACCGGAGGTCAGGTGGGGCCCACTACCCCGGTGATGGCTAAGACCACTACCTCTGCCTATGGCAACGTTGAACACCCCTTCAACCTGGTCCATTTGGCCACCGCTAGCGGGGCGGTCTATGTGGCCCGCTGGACCACCTTCCACGTGCGCAGGCTGGAGAAGGCCTTCGGCGAAGCCCTTTTGAAGAGAGGATTCAGTTTCGTGGAGGTCATATCCCCTTGCCCTACCTACTACGACCGCCTCAACAGATTGGGAGATGGCCTAGAGATGATGAAATTTTATCGCCGCTCCTCGGAGATGGCCCATGACCTGGACCCTGGCCTAGCGGAGATCGAACTGGGGAAGAAACTGGTGGTGGGTAAATTCGTGGATATGGAGAAGCCCACCTATCTGGACTTCCACCATGAGGTCCTAGAGAAAGCGAGAAAGGGGCCCTCATGAGCCGCTGGGAGATCAAAT
>CAYUAM010000023.1:0-9757 GCA_964442805.1 uncultured Anaerolineales bacterium
GGAGACAGGGAACGTATCTCCCCTCGGAAGCCTCGAGAGAGCATGGCCGCATAGACGCGCTCGCTGCGCTCGTAACTCCTTAGAAAAAGGGAGCCAGCCATCCCTCCCACCACCCTGGCTCGCCAGGCCAGGCTGCCCCCTCCTTTCCCTCGAGGGGTCGCGCCGCGAGAATCGCGGGCTCGGCTCAAACGCAGGGCCTCATCGGCCAGGAGGAAGAGGTAGCGATACATGAAGGCCATAGTGGAGACGATGACCTGGGGCAGCCTCAGGGCCCTCATGGCCCGGAGGAGGTCGGGGAAGGGGGTGGTGGCGGAGAGGATAACCGCTGCTAATACCGAGAGCCAGGATTTAACCACTATGCTCAGGAAAAGGATTAGCCCCTGGTAGGTGGCGGTGAGCCTCCAGGCCTGGAAGAGAGGTCGGCCTTCCTTGGTGAATATTAGGGTAGCGGCCACTAGGGTGAACGGTAGGGCGATTAGAGAGCGGCGTAGCAGCCTGGCGGGGGAAAGCCCCGAGAGGAGCAAAGCGGTCCCAATCACGGTCGCCAGCATGAGATAGGCTGGCCAGGCGCTGGGAGGGGTAGCGGTGAGGGCCACTATCAGGGCCAAGGTGGAGATGAATTTGACCCTGGGCTCCAGGCCGTGAAGGGGGCTTTCGCCCGGGCAATAGGTGTCCAAGAAATGGATGTGCACGATAAGCCTCGATCGATAACGGAGCAGGTCGCCCTAGGGCCAATCGTGCGCGGCCCTTTTATGAGGTTTCCCGGCGACGGATGGCTCGCGCAATGGTGTAGGTCAGGCCGAAGACCACCAGGGTGCCCGCTATTCCCGCCAAGATGGTGGCCAGGCCCTCGCTGGCCACGCCAGGCAACAGGTAGTCGGGGATCACCTTATATGGCGCCTCTTGGCCCCGCCCCGTGAAACCCAACTCCTCAGCCACCCTCTCTAACCCGTCTGGCCAGGAGGAGGCGAGAGGGGAAAGCAAGGTCAAGGCTAAGGCTATGAGTAACCCCCCTATCCACCACTTTTTTCTCATGATCATCTCCTATGGGGTGGGCTTCCATTTAAGAAGGTCGCGGCGGGTGGCCAGGACGAAAGCCAGGGCGGCGGCGGTAATGAGGCCCTCTCCGATGCCGATGAGGAGGTGGATCCCTCCCATGGCCGGTAGGGCCACGGCCAGGGGAGAGGTGCCGGAGAGGGCCAGTTCCAGGGCGCAGGCTAGGGCCGCCAGGAAGACCGAGGCCCAAGCGGCCATGAAGCCGCTCACCATGGTGCTCCATGGCCTTGAGCCCAAGAGACGCTGTAACCCTCCATAGAGGTAATAGCCTACCAAGCAACCGATGAGGGCCATGTTAAATATGTTGGCCCCTAAGGCCACCAACCCTCCGTCTTGGAAGACCAAGGCCTGAACGGCCAAGACGCAAGTCATCACCAACATTCCGGCCCACGGTCCTAACAGGATGGCAGCCAGGGCTCCCCCTATCAGGTGGCCGGAGGTGCCCCCCGCCACGGGGAAGTTGAGCATCTGGGCGGCGAAGATGAAGGCGGCCATTACTCCCATCAGGGGGACCTGCTTCTCCTCCAGTTCTCGGTTGGTGCGCCGCACGGCGTAGGCTACCCCGCCGGCTGATACGGCATAGGTGGTGGCGGCCATGGCCAGGCTTAGGAAGCCATCAGGGATATGCATCTCTTGCGCTCCTTTCAAATTTGCCGCCAGATGATGGAGAGAAGCGGCCTCAAGAAATAGTTTAAAGCAGGCCGTCGAGGGACTCTATCACCTCCCTCATGGCGCGGCGGAGGGGAGTCCCTTCCGGTAGGTCCACCAAAGGCTTCCCCTGAGCATCGTAATGGGCCACCGTCCCATCCTCGGGGAGCAGGCCAGCCAACTGGAGCCCCTTCTGGGCGATGGCTTGCTCCAACGGTGACGGCAGGGTCGGCCTCCCCTTACCATCTAGGGGGGCGCGGTTCACCAAGAGGCGAATATGAGCGGCCTTGGTCTTCAGTTCACGGATGAGGTCGGCCACCCGCCAGGCGGCTATCACCCCTCGCATGGTGGGGTCAGAGACGATGAGGAGGAGGTCCACATCTTGGGTGGTGCGACGGCTGAGGTGCTCCAAACCGGCCTCGTTGTCGATGACCACATAGTCGTAACTTTTGGCCAGGTGGTCGATGGAGAGGCGCAAGATATGGTTGGCGGCGCAATAGCAGCCCGGCCCCTCCGGTCGGCCCATGGCCAAGAGGTCGAATCCCGAGGCCTCCACCAGGGCTTGGTTGATCCTCACCTCCAGGTAGTCGTGCTTGCTCATGCCGCTCAACCCGCCCCTGGCGACCTCATAAAGGGCCTCCTCGCGGATATCTCCTATGGTCTCCTCCAAATCCACCCCCAAGGCCAAGTTAAGGTTGGTGCTGGGGTCGGCGTCTATGGCCAAGACGCTGCCCCTCTTGTTTTGCACCAGATATTGGATCAATAGGGCGGCCACGGTGGTCTTCCCCGTGCCCCCTTTGCCAGCGACGGCGATGGTCCTACCCAACTTCCCTCTCCTCTCCTTGACAGTTTGTGCAGAGGCCGAAAACGGCGAAATGGTCTATACGGGCCTGAAAGTCGTGATCGCGTTTCAAGGCCGACTCCAGCGGTTCTAGGAGGGCGTGATCGAAATCCATGATCCGGCCGCAACGGAGACAGACTAAATGGTGATGGCGAGCCTCGGTCAGGAGTTCATAGACGATGCGACCCTGGCCCAGATCAGTGACACAAAGAGCGTGTCGGTCTTTCAATAACTCTAGGGTTCGATATACGGTGGAGATATCCAGGGGCGGGTATTGAGCCCGGATTTTGTTATAGATCTCCTCAGCGGTGAGGTGTCCATCGTTATCCAGGATGGCTTGCAGGATCAACATCCTTTGAGGGCTGGGGCGCAGGCCCAAGCCCCGCAACAACTCCTCGCTGCTCTGCCCAATCTTGGCCACGATCACTCCTTGCAATTGCTTGCACCTACTAATGATAGCGTAATTTCTTGAGGTTGTCAAATCGTTGACAAAGTGCCAGGCCCGACATATCATTTTGCCGTGAGCCTTTCCCCTTCTTCGCTGGCTTTGGGCAAAAGGGTAGCCCCAGGCTGGGCCTTGCCGCTCCTGGTGGTGGCCATGGGCCTGGCCATCGCTTACCTCCCCTTGGAGTTGGCCGGGGCTTTGCTTTTGGCCGCCGGCATCTTCCTAGCCATCATGAGCCGTCCCCTCTGGGGGCTCTACCTCCTGATCTTGGCCATCCCCTTCGGCTCCCTAAAGGAGATACCGGTGGGGGTGATGAGCCTGGGAGGGGCGGAGTTCTTGGCCGCTTTAACCCTGGCCGCTTGGCTGGCCCAGGTCATGGCCCATAGGCGGCCCCTATCGTCGGCGCCATTGCTCCCTTTCCTGCTCCTCTTCCTTTTTGCCGTCTCCATTTCCCTCCCCTCCGCCCTCTCCCTGCAATACAGCCTGAAGGGGCTCTTGGTCTGGCTGGAGTTCCTGGGGATCTACCTCTTCGTGGCCAATGCCCTATCCCCAAAGGAGGTCAAGGGAGCCTTAGCCTTCATCCTCCTGGCGGGCACGCTAGAGGCCCTCTTGGGGGCTTATCAGTTCCTCTTCGCCGTGGGGCCGGAGGCCTTCGCCCTCTTGGGCCGCTTCATGCGGGCCTACGGGACCTTCCGGCAGCCCAACCCTTTTGGCGGGTATCTGGGGTTGATTTTGCCCTTGGCCCTGGGGGTGGCCTTGGCCCCTTGGAGGAGGGCGAACCTCTCTTCCCTCCTGCTTCGCGCCCTGGCCGGCTTGGGCCTGGTGGCGATGGGGGCGGCCCTGGTCATGTCCTGGTCCCGGGGGGCCTGGCTGGGCGCCCTTTGCTCTCTGGCTTTCGTGGCCCTGGTGGGCTTGGGGAGCAAGTCGTTCAGCGGCCCTTTGGTAGGGGCTGTAGCGGGAATGCTGACCGGGGTCCTTGGCGCCCTATGGTTCGTGGCAGGGGCTTTCCACCTGCTCGCCGCTGTGGCCTTGGGCCTTCTGGTAGCCCTGGCGGTGGGGCTCCTGGTGGCACAGGATCTGAAGCACCGCTGGGTGGTGGCCATCTCGTTTTCGTTGTTGCTCCTTTTGGCGCTCTCCTTGGCCTTAGGAGGAGAGAGGTTGCTTCCCTCTTCGCTTTCGGAGAGGCTGGTCGATTTCCTCCCCTATCTGAGGGTCGCCGACGTGCGCAGCATCCCCCTGAGCGATGAGAACTACGCCGTCGTAGAACGATTGGCCCACTGGCAAGCCGCCGTGGCCATGTTCTCCGACCACCCCCTCTTGGGGGTGGGGATAGGGAACTATGTGCCCGCCTATCCCGCTTATGCCCTGCCAGGCTGGGAGGACCCCCTGGGCCACGCCCACAACTATTATCTCCATGTAGCCGCCGAAGGGGGGCTGGTGGGGCTTGCGGCTTATCTGGTCCTTTGGGGGGCGGCCTTCTGGCAGGCCTTCCGCCTCCATCTTCGGGCCGAGGGGGAGTGGCGAGGGCTCACCCTGGGGGTCCTGGGGGTGATGGTGGCCCTCTCCGTCCACAGCCTCTTCGATAACCTCTATGTGCAGGGCATGAACATGCACCTGGCCATGATCCTGGGGCTTCTGGCCGTCTTGGACAAAAGGTTCAAGGAGGACCCTTGCAACGGGTAGCGGTGGACAGGAAACTCTTGGGGCGTTTCCTCAAATGGTCGGCGGTGGGGGTCAGCGGGGCGGTGGTGGATTATGGCATCCTCATCGCCTTGGTGGAACTGGCCAGGTTCAACCCCCTCATCATCTATGTGGGAGCGGTTACCCTCACTATACGCTGGATTTTCCTAGCTCAAGCCATCTCCTTCACCTGCGCGGTCATCAATAATTACATATTGAACCGCCACTGGACCTTCGGCGACATCAAACACAAGGGGCCGAAGGTGCAGTTCGTCCAGTTTTTCATCGTCAGCGTGGTGGGGCTGGGGACCAGGACGGCCATCTTCTGGTTCCTATTCGAACTCATGGACCTCTGGTATATCATGGCCACGGCCATAGCCATCATCGTAGTCCTGATTTGGAACTTCTTTGCCAACTTGGCCTGGACCTTCCGAGAGGCGGAGTAGGGGTTGCGCATAGGGATCGATTATACCGCGGCTCAGCAGAGGGCCGGCATCGGGCGGTACGTCCGGGGGCTAGTTGCGGCCTTGGCCCAACTAGACTCGGAGAACCGATATGTCCTCCTCTCCGCCGGGCGCCCCCAGGAGGTGGCTTTCCCTTCCAATTTCAGCCTCCACTTCCTGCCCTTCTCCCCTCGATGGGCGGCCATCCTCTGGCAGAGGCTCCGTCTGCCACTCCCGGTGGACCTTTTCACCGGGCCGCTGGACCTCTTCCACTCCCCCGATTACGTCCTCCCCCCTCTCTTTAGGGGAAAGAGGCTGCTCACCATCCATGACCTCTCCTTCCTGCGCTACCCCCAGGGGGCCGACCCCAGCCTGCGCTGGTACCTGCTCGGGGCCGTGCCCCGCTCCGTGGCCCGGGCCGACCTCATCCTGGCCGACTCCCAATGCACCAAACGGGACCTCGTGGAGTTGTGGGGGGTGGAGGAGGAAAGAGTAGAGGTGCTCTATCCAGGGGTGGAGGAGAGGTACCGTCCCCTGGAAAGGGAGAGCCTGGAAGGGGCCAGGGAACGTTACGGCCTAGATTCCCCCTTCATCCTCACCGTGGGGACCTTGGAGCCGCGGAAGAACCACGTGAGGCTCCTGCGGGCCTATCGAAGCCTCAGGAGTCAAGGTTTCCCTCACCGTCTAGTGGTGGCTGGGGCCAAGGGCTGGCTCTATGAGGCCATCTTCGAAGAGATGGAGAGGCTGCATCTGGAAGAAGAGGTGGCCTTCCTGGGCTTCGTGGCCGAGGAGGACCTTCCGGCGCTCTACAATCTAGCCGACCTCTTCGTCTTCCCCTCCCTCTACGAGGGGTTCGGCCTGCCGCCCTTGGAGGCCATGGCCTGCGGCACCCCGGTGGTGACCTCCCATGTCTCCTCTCTGCCGGAGGTGGTGGGGGAGGCGGCGCTCATGGTGCCTCCCGAGGATGTGGAGGCCCTGACCGAGGCCATGGAGCGAGGGCTGAGCGACCTATCCCTGCGACGAGAGTTGGTCAATAAGGGGCTGGAGCAAGCGCGACGCTTCACTTGGAAGGGGGCGGCGGAGAGGCTCTTGGCTATCTATCAGCGGATGGGAGAATCAAAATGAGGGGGCAATGGCCCCGGAGTGCCCCCCACTACTTTGAAATGCCGATGGTGCCTCTCTCATGTCAACTATTTAACCCTCTGTCGTAAAAGCGAGGCAAGCGGATGGAACAACCGCTGGCCTCATTAATACCCAGTTTGCTTTCGAAGCCCGCTATCCCAGCCTCTCCCCCTCCCCCACCGGCATCATCACCAGGCCGGTGATCATCTTGGGGTAGAAATCGGTCGATTTCTGGGGCATCTTCTCCCCCACCCCGGAGCAGGCCTTCACCTGCTCGATCTTGGTGGGGTTGAGGAGGAAGAGGGCCTGGGCTTCCCCCTTCTGGACCACCCGCAGCCCCTCCTCCGCGTCGCGGAGGTAACGGATATTCTCCTGCCGCCTCACCTTCTCCTTATCAATGCCCAAAACCCTCTCGATGAGGAGTTCGTGGAGGATGGTAACGTCCAGGCTCTTCCACTCCCCAGCGCGGGAGGCCTCCATCACCTGGTCCAGGATGGCCTCATCTTTGAGGCGCAGGAGGTAATACCGTCCATCGAAGAGGCCGAAGACATGCTCGCTGGCGGCCATGCGGGCCATCTGGGCCAGGAGTTGCTCTCTGCCTTCCATGGGCCAGGCCTCGAGGAACTCCATGGCCTGGGCCAGAAACCCTTGGGTATCCCAGTGGGGGAGGGAGTGGATCAAGCGATGGGTGGGGAGGATGGTCAGCCCCGGGTCATCCATGCTCACCAGGCCCACCATACGGTAGTTGAAAGCCATATCTGGTTTCCAGTCAGGGGTCTTCCGGCGCATCTCCTCCCGATAGGCCAGGGCGGTCTCGTAACGGTGATGTCCATCGGCGATGATGAGGTTTCGTTTGGGTTCCATCTCCCCCTGAATGGCGGCGATGGCCTGGGGGTCGTCGATGACCCAGACGGTATGTTTCACCTCGGCTTCCCCCAAGGCGTAGAGGTCGATATGGGGCCGCTTGACCAGGTGGGGGGCCAAGATCTGGCCTATCTTGTCTCCAGGGTAAACCATGAAGATGAGGCCGAAGTTCATCGCCGTAGCCCGCAGGAGGTTGAGGCGGTCTTCTTTGGGCGCGGAGAGGGTTCGCTCGTGGGGCAAGACCATCCCCTCCTCATATTCGGTGAGATATAAGGCGGCGATGAGGGTCAGGCGAGTGGCTACCTCCCCCGAAGGGAGCCGGAATTCCTGTCTATAAGCATATAGGGCTGGCTTCTGCTCCCTGATGAGGATCCCCTCCTGGAGCCATTTTTCGTAAAGGTGACGAGCACGGGTATGTTGGTTCTCCTTCTCTGCGTCTCCGGGGAGGGTTTTCCCCTTGGTGAGGCGCACGATGTTATAGTCGCTCAACTGATAGTATCTCTCTTGCAGGGCCTCGTCGATCCTGTCGTAGGGCAAGGAGACGAGGGGACCTAGTTTTTCGAACTTTTGGGGGTTATATCTCACCCCTCGAAAGGGGGCTATCTTGGCCATGGCGCTCCTCTTATGGCCTAGGGGCTAGTTATGGTCCTAGCCCCTAGGCCTTCCTGTGTTGGCTAGGAGTTCTTCTTGTAGAAGTCGATCATCAAGGCCGCCACCTCGCCGCCCACCCGGGCTTGGGCTTCCACCGTGGAGGCGCCGACATGGGGGGAGCCGATGACGTTGTCCAGTTGCAGGAGTTTGGGGTCCACGGGGGGCTCGCTCTCGAAGACGTCCAGGGCTGCCCCGGCCACCTTGCCCGATTTGAGGGCCTCGTAGAGGGCCTCCTCGTCTATGGTGCCGCCCCGGCCACAATTGACGATGTAGACCCCGTCCTTCATCAGGGCGAACTCCTGGGGGCCCAGGATATGATGGGTCTCCGGGCTGTGGGGCACGTGCAGGGAGATGTAGTCGGAGGAGCGCAGGAGTTCCTTCAAGGAGACCTGGGTGGCGTAGTCCACAGTGGTGGGTGTGCGCCGATAGAAGAGCACCTTCATGCCCAAGGCTTGGGCTCTTTTGCCCACCGCCTGGCCGATGCGGCCGAAGCCGATGAGGCCCAGGGTCTTGCCCTGGATCTCCTTGCCCCGAAAGCCTTTCTTCTCCCACTTGCCGGCCTTCAGGGAGGCGGTGGCTTGGGGGATCTGGCGGGCCAGGGCCAGGAGGTAGCCGATGGTGAGTTCGGCCACCGAGTCGGAACTGGCCGCCGGGGTGTTCAAGACGGTGATGCCCTTCTCTCGGGCGTAAGCCGCGTCTATGTTGTCCAGCCCCACCCCGCCGCGGACGATCACCTTCAGGTCCTTGGCCGCGTCGATGACGTTCTTCCGCACCTTGGTGCGGCTGCGGACCACCAGGCCGTGATAGCCGGGGACGGTGGCCTCCAAGGCCTCGGGCGATATGTCGTCCTTCACCTCTACCTCGATGCCGGCCTTGCGCATCTGGGCGATGGCATCGGGGGCGGTAGGGTCGCAGATCAATACTTTCATCTTTCCCTCCTCTACAAACCCAATATCTCCTCTAGTTGTTTGGTGAGCCAGCGCAGGTCGTCCAAGGTCAGGTCGCCCATGTGGGCGATGCGGAAACATTTGTCCCTGAGGGGGCCGTAGCCGTTGGAGATCATGGCTCCCCGCTTCCCTAATTCCTGGTTGAGGTTGCCCACGCTGATCTCCCTGCTGTTCTTGACGTTGGTGACGGTAGGGGAGAGGTATCTCTCGTCGGAGTAGAGGGCGAAATGTTTCCGTGCCCAACCCTGGACGAATTTGGCCATCTCCGCATGGCGCCGGAAGCGTTTCTCCAATCCCTCGGCGAAGATGGCGTCCAGTTGCTTGTTGAGGGCGAATATCTGGGGGATGGCCGGCGTGGCCGGGGTCTGGCCCCGCTCATGGTATTTGAGGAAGACCTGGAAGTCGAAGTAGTAGCCCTTGTTCTTCACCTTGGCGGAGCGCTCCATGGCCTTGGGGCTCACCGAGGCCACGGCCAGCCCTGGGGGCAGGGCGAAGCATTTCTGCACCCCGGCCAGGCAGACATCTATGCCCAGTTTGTCCACCTCGATCTTGACCCCGGCCATGGAACTGACCGCGTCCACCAGGAAGCAGACCTCGGGGTATTTCTTCATCACCTCCGCCACCTCGTAGAGGGGGTTCATCACCCCGGTGGCGGTCTCGTTATGCACGAAGGTTAGGGCGTCATATCTCCCCGTGCCCAGTTTCTCCTCTATCATCTCCGGGGTGACGGCCTGGCCCAGTTCCACCTCCAGGAGGTCGGCCTCCTTGCCGTTGGCCACGGCGATATCGTGCCACCGCCGGGAGAAGGCCCCGCAAGCGGTGTTCAGCACTCGCTTCTCGGAGCAGTTGCGGACCGCCGCCTCCATCAGCCCGGTGGAGGAGGAGGTGGAGAGGAAGATCAGGTTTTCGGTGTAGAGCAACTTCTGCACCTTGGGGAGCACCTCCGCCTGAAGGGCCATATATTCGGCGGAGCGGTGGCCGACCATGGGGGTGGCCATGGCCTCCAAGATCTCCTCCCGCACGTGAGTGGGCCCGGGGATAAAGAGTTTCTTATACATCT
>CAYUAM010000023.1:9767-13250 GCA_964442805.1 uncultured Anaerolineales bacterium
CCTTCTGGTTGTGATGACCGAGAGCATTATAGCATACCGCCCTGGCCTTGACAATGCAAGGAATGGCCTATCTCTTGAGTAAGCGGCCGATGAGGGGAGCAGGGTTAACTAAATTGCGCGATTTATCCGGTTAGTCTCAATAAAAATGCGATAACTGTGGGAGGGTTGAGTGTGTCAATCAGACCTACACAAGCGGAGTAGGGGAGGCCCTGGGGGCCTCCCGAAAATAGGGGGGACAAGTCCCTCCCCTACAACTTTTTGAAGTGGCCGATGAGGAGGGCAAGGCTAGACGAATATGCGGTTCACCTTGACTCGAGGTCGAGATTGTGTTAGTATGATATTACCCCAAATGGTTCAAGTAAGATTGCCGAGTCCAGGCGTTCAGAAAGGAGGTGATGAGAGGGGACATACGATATTGGGTGGTAATAACAGCAAGATATTAAGAAAGGAGAAGAATCGATGAAGAGATCGTTTTGGCGGGGAGCGGCAATTATAACGGCGCTGCTCTTGCTAGGGCTCCTGGCCGCGGGCTCCCTAGCCGCTGATGAGCCACCGCCGCCGGGAGAGGGGCTGGGCGGGACCGAGGCAGCCCCAGGCGAGGCAGAGGTGAGCGGGGTCCCGGCCTTGAGCCTGTTCAAGACCTACGATTTGAAGGGCGGCTACGTGGCCAAGGGCATAGGGATGCGCAACCGAGGCTACGGCACCATCACCATCAAGGGGGTGCCCAAGGGGGCCAAGGTAAAGGCGGCCTATCTCTATTGGGGGGTCATCGCCAAGAAGAAGACCGCCAGCCTGGCCAAAGGGGTCTTCAACGGCCACGCCATAACCGGGACCAACATCGGCAGCAGCGGAAACCCCTGCTGGGGCTCTGGCTGGCCCGGTGCCCATTATGCCTATCGGGCCAGCGTGACCAGTTTCATCAAGGGCGGGATCAACGGCAAATATACCCTGAAGGGCTTCGCCTCCGGACGCACCGACGGGATAGATCCCTGGAAAGCGCCGCTCAAGTTTCCCTTTCCCTTGATGGATGGCGCTTCCTTGGTGATAGTCTTCGAGAAGGGCGATTACCCCCTGACCAAGATATTCATCTACAACGGGAGCGCCACAACTACAGGCGGCCTGTTGGGCATTTCGGTAGGCCCGTTTGTGGCCACTGATCCGGTAGGGCCGGTCTATACCACCTTCATCGGGGCTGACGGGCAAAGTGACTACGACGAGCCGGGAAGCACCTGCCGGAGCGTAACCGTGCCGAAAGCCGATTGGGACGGGACTGACCCCCAGGCGGGGAAGAAATACAGCAACGGCAACCTTTGGGATACGGACACGGCCACGGGCAGCGTGGGCACGACGCAGATATTCCGGCCGGGCGATACCTACGTGACCATCACTACCCAGGGCAGCCCCGACTGCCTAGTCTGGGTGGCCCAGGTCTTCTCCATCAGCGCAGGGGATATAGATACGGACCACGACGCCCTTTTGGATGGCTGGGAGGCCAACGGCTACGACGATAACGGCGACTACGTGGCCGATGTGGACCTGCCGGCCATGGGCGCGGACTATCTCCACAGGGATATCTTCGTGGAGATAGACTGGATGGATGGACCCCACAATCACAAGCCCAACGCCACCGTGCTCTCCAGGAGTGAGAAGGCCTTCGCCGCCGCGCCGGTGAACAACCCGAGGGGCGGGAAGGGGATAAAGATCCACCTGGATGTGGGGCAGGCCCCCTACTATGGGGGGAACAGCGTTCCCCATGACGACAATTTGGGCACCTGCCCAGGCTTAGTCTACAACTGGGCAGAGTTCGACACCCTGAAGACGGGGAATTTCGCCTCCGTGCGGAGCAAGATCTTCCATTACAACATCTTCGCCCACAACCTCTGCGTGGATTACGGGAGCGTGAGCGGCATCTCCCGAGGGATCCCAGCCAGCGACTTCATCGTCTCCCTGGGCGGCTGGCCCTCCTACGGGACGGACGACGCGCGGACGGGGACCTTCATCCACGAACTGGGCCACAACCTGGCCCTCACCCACGGCGGCAACGCCGCGGACCACGAAAATTACAAGCCCAACCACGTGAGCCTGATGAACTACTCCTTCCAGGTCATCGGGGTCTATAGGGACGGGGGCCGGCGGTGGGATTACACCCGCATGACCATCAACGCCCTCAACGAGGATAACCTCAACGAGGCGGCAGGGCTAAATGGCTCAGCCTCCTTGGCCAACTACGGGACTAGGTACTATTGCGAGGGCACCAACGCTACCAGGGATGACAACACCGCCGATACCAACGTGGACTGGAACTGCAACGGCAACAACCACCAGGCCAGCGTGGCCTCGGACATCAATACGACAGGCACGCGCACCACCTTGGGCCAGGTCTGGAACGAATGGTTGAACCTGACCTACGACGGCGGTTCCGTCGGCCTGGGGATGCCGGAGCCAGCCCAGGTCCTGAGCGTTACCGACCCCTTGCTCCATCAGGAGTTGACCTATGAGATGTTCCAGAAGATGGAGCAGAACGTAGTCCAGGTGGAGTAAGGCGGCTCATCTGAGAGGCTCTCTGGAGGGGCTGGTAGCGGGGCTGCCGGCCCCTCTTCACAATCTGTTGAGGGAACCTTTCCTCGCCCTGGGGCGTCTTAAAAACAAAGGCCATGAAAGGGGGCAAGATGAAGGGATGGAGAGCGACTTTTGTGGTCCTGTCGCTTTCTGGTGGCCTATTGGCGCTTTCGGCCTGCCGTGTTGGCCTCACCCCGCCGACGCCGACTGAGGTGGTTCCCGCTCCTACCCCGGTGGCGACGGAGAGTAAGGAGGTCGAGGAGGCCATGCCCACCCCAACTCCAGGAGAGGGCTTGAGTTACGAGGAGTTCCGCCGCACTACCCCCCCGCCACCCCAGTCCTTGCAGGCTGAGGCCTTGGAGGAAGGGATCCTCCTGAAGTGGAGTGCCCCAGAGGCGGTGGAGAGCCCCCACAACTATAGCGACCAGATAATCCACTACAATATCTATCGGAGGACGGAGGATACCGATTTTCAACTCCTAGATTCCACCTCTTGTTCCTGTCTCTCCTACCTGGATAGGGCAGTGAAGGCCGGCGTCACCTATTACTACGCCGTCAGCGCGGTGCACGAGGGGCCGGCGGAGGGGGAGAGGACCGAGGAGGTATCGGTAACCGCGATAGGCCCCTAAAGGCTAGTAGAGGGGATACGAGGGGCACCCTTCGGGGTGCCTTTCTTTTATGTGATATAATGAAAAATATGGACCTCGTCTCTCAAGTGCTTAGGACCATTTCGAGGTACCGCCTCTTCTCCCCCGACGAAAAGGTGGTGGTGGGCGTCTCCGGGGGCCCCGATTCCTTGTGCCTCCTCCATCTCTTGAACCGCCTGAAGGAGGAGTTGGCCATCGGCCTCCAGGTGGCCCACCTCAACCATGGCATCAGGGGGGCGGAGGCCGAGGCCGATGCCGCCTTCATCGAAAAGGTGGC
>CAYUAM010000024.1:0-13039 GCA_964442805.1 uncultured Anaerolineales bacterium
GGGTGAGAGATGGGAGGGGGCTCGAAGAGCCTCCTTGGGGTGAGGGGCGTCTGCCCTCGTACCTGGAGCAGTTCCAAGGCCGTGTCTTCATCGAAAGGCGAGACCACCAGGGTAGAGGTCACCACCTCCAAAGGAAACCTTTCCTCCAGTTGAGACCATTCCCCCTCGGCTAAAACCCCTAGCCCTACCCTAAAATCCTCTCCCACCTCCCAGGGCAGGGTCTTCATCTGGACCACCTCGCCTACCTTCCACTTGCTGGTGGGGTACCAGAGGACGGTAGTCATGGGCCTTAAAGTTGTATCCTCGATGATCCGCCCCTCGTCGTCATAGAAGAAGGGATAGGGGCGATAATCCCGCTCCAAGGGGACCAGGGCCTGCCAATACAGGGTGAGGCTGGTCAGCCCCTTCTCCTGCTGGAGGTCGAAACCCAGAAAGCGCAAGAGGTGGGCGAAATCGACCACCATAGGGTATTCCATCTGGGGCTCCTCCACCCGGGCGAAATCATAAAACTCATCGGGCAACTCCTTGGCCTCAGCTAGCCCCCTCTTCAGGAGGATATAGCCGTCCTTTGCTGCTAAGATGCCGAATCCCTTTTCTTCGATTAGGGATTCGAAGAGGGCCCGCTGGTCGTTGGGGTGGATGGGCCAGGAGTCGGCGGTCACGTCGAAGAAGACGTACTCGGCGTCCTCCACCTTGGGGAACATATAGATCTTCTCTCTCTGACTGAGATGAGGGTTGAGTCGTGACTGGGCGGAGACGGTGGCCTCTTTCGGTATGAGGGCCATGATCTCCTCAGCCAGTCGGTGGTGAGGGGTGATCTGAGGGAGTCGAAATGAGGCGGCCAGGGGGGTGAAACCGTGATAGCGGTGGTAAAGAAGGGTCGAAACTAGGAGTAGGGCAGTTGGAGCCGCAACAAGGGCTCGCTGGTTCATCCTCAGGCGGGGAGTCAGCCATTCAGCCAGACGCACTGTTCCCAGGAGCGCGGAGAAGACCACGAATGGCACCAAGGGGGCAGCGTACTGAAACCTTTCCAGGGTATAAAACTGCGGGTTGGCACTGAGGAGGTTTAAGCCCAAGGTGGGCAGGGATAGGAGGAGGACCTGAGGGGCGAGGAGCGAGAGAAAGGCCATCGGCGTCAGGAGGTCGCAAAGGTACCAGAGTTTCTCAGGTATAAGGATGGTGTCGAGCACCTTCCAAGGTTGGACGATGATGGTTCTCAGGATCTCTAAAGGTCCCTCCCCCAGATGGCTGTAAGCAGCCAGATAGGGCGACTTTCCCCCCAGGTTATAGCGAGGGATGATCACGTAGACGTCCATGGTGAACCAAACAACGGCCAGCGCCATGGCCAGGGTGCCCACTCGCCACTGACGCTGCACTAAGAGGGCGTATAATCCCATCATGAAGACCAGGAGCGGCATATCCTCTTTGCATGTCATGGTAAGGATAGCGAAGAGGAAGAAGCAGGGATATCTCCTGCACCAGAGGAAGTAGAAGGCGAAGCCTGCAAAGGTAGCCACCAAGGTGGTGGGGTGAAAGTCGAACAGATTCGCCGCCTCCAAGGCGGGAAATAGGAGGTAGGCCAGGGGGAAGGCCAAGGAGAGGAAGCCCTTCCCTAGCCTCTCCTGAGCCATTAAGAAGATGGGCAAGGCTCCCAGGGCCAACAGTATGCTTTGAAGGACGAGGAGGGTTCTGGGATCGCTATATATTAGGTATAGAGGAGAGATGAGGACCAATATGGGGTCCACGTGGTAAGCCAGACGGGTCCCCTCTTGCCCCCAATTGGTGAAAGGCAAAAGCCGTCCATGAAGGCTGTTCCAAACCGCCTGATCCATATTTCCCAGGTCAAAAGCGGTGGTCTGAAAGGCCTGGTGTTTCAAGACGGACAGTGTGCTGAAGAGGGCGGCGTAGAGAAGGAGCATGGCCCAGAACAGGGCCACGACCGTGGAATGGCGGTCGGGCCTCCGGAGTTCAACTCTCAATCTCATTCCATTACCACCCTCACCGTGCCTAGAGGTAGCGTGTCACCCTTGAGCCCGTCTTCGTCACTCATGATCGACAGCCTGGTCCCGCTTATGGGGTCGTATATCCCCATTACCAGTCGATATTCCCCCGGGGCTAAGTCCTTGGGCAAAAGGAGGCCGTAGTTATACGTAACCTCCTCACCCACCTGCCAGCCGCTCATGGGCTTCGAGCCGCCTTGGGGTTGGTTATCCCTCTGGGTCACTAACCCGCCCCTTCTATCTAGTAGATGCACAAATACCCTATAGTCCCTCTCTATGATGCTGCTCGTTTCCCAGTAGAGGGTGAGCCTTAATATCTCTCCTGGTCGCGCCTTCTCATCACCCAGAGTGTAACCCAAAAGCCTAATCCCTTGCCCCCATTTGGCGTCAGAAGGTCGGCGATACGACTCGCCCTCCAGCCCCTGCTTTGTTCCGTAGACGATCAGTTGCGCCGCTCCATACCAGCCATCCCAGGCACGGTATCCATGCTGATTAAACCATTCTTCGAGGGGCCTAGTCTCTACCATCTCACCCTTGAAGATAACGAAGACCCGACCGTGGCCGGTCAGGATAGCGTCCCATATCGGGGGACTAGGGTGAAGATAGACAGCCGCCTGGCCGCGATAGTGGGGTCCCACCAGGTTAACTTGCTCAGATGGGTCGAGGATAAGGGCATCGCCGGGGAGAGCGTGGGCGGTCAGGAACTCTCCTAGCTCTCTATATTCCTCCGGCTGGTCTTCCTTGGGCCGGGCGAACCTCCTTTTATAGAGAAAGACGGTGCTGCCGTCGGGGAGGGGGTATTCCTCGATCAACTGGAAGGCCTGTCGCAAGATCTCTGGAGGGTGATCTAGCATGGTGACGATGGTTTCCTGGGACTCGATCGCTGTGCGGTGATCGAATTGGTCCCTTAGGGCCACATAGTCGACTTCGTAGAGTTGAGGATAGGCCGGCCGGCCGCTCCAATTGCGGGCCAACTCCCGCAGCCTTATCTCCGGATAGTCGGTATAGATAAGGTAGAGGAAATGCTTCTCGTGAACCTGATGGAAGTTGACAAAAAGGCCTAACTCAACCTTCCCTCGACCCTTACCCTTGTCAACCATGACATCATCGAGGATATCGGGCACGATCCAATATCTAGGGTCGGTAGGACCGGTAGCCGGTAGTTGGATCTGTTCGCCGTGGGCCAGAAGGTTGACCCTGCCTACTTTAGGCAGATCTATGACCGCCATTTGGCGTAGCCCATCTAGGCCGTCGAAGGAGAGAGCAAAGAACTGACCCAGGGCTATTACAGCGACCAGGAGGATGAGGGCTACCCTTGCCCTTCTATTAGGGATCTCCATCAGGCCCCAGGCGATGAAAAGCGCAACCGCAGGGAGGATGGCCATAATATAGCGGGAGTGAACAGTGCTCACTTGGAAGGAGAAGATAATATAGGGGATCAGAAGCCAAGTGGTAAGGAGAGCCATCCCCTCACCTATCCTCGTCTCCCTCAAGGCCTTCCGTCCCCAGATCAACAGGGCAAAAGCGGCGATGAGGAAGAAGAAGGCATAGAAGGGCCCCAACTGTTCGCTGATCAAGTAGGAAAGGTGGCGAGCGAACCCCCACCATCGTCCCGAGGGCTTGCCATAGGCGTTGAGAAGGAAACCAGCGAAGAAATTGATCTTGGGTATATACCAGACGCCGGCTACCGTGAAACCTAAAAGGATAGAACCCCAGAAGTTGTTTCCCCGGCTTCGAGGACGGCTGAGAACATAAATGGTCAGGGTCAATAGGAGCCAGGAGATGGGGAATAGCCATCCCCCTAGAATCAGCCTCTTTACCTCCTGGCTGTTAGGGAGGTACCAGATAAGGGTCAGGATCAACCCTATTGCGGCTGCCAAGGTCAGCCACCTCTTTTCCAACCGCCAACCCCTCACTCCCTCCCACAACTCGCGCACCAGAGAGGAACGGACAAGAACCAAGAGCAGGGGGGATAGGGCGAAAGCCACGAAGGTCCATTTCACGAGCATTCCCAAACCGAGACTCAGGCCGTATAGCAAGCCATATCCCCTCTTCCGGAAACCGTCTGTGGATAATAAGAGGTAGATGCTCAGGGCCACCATGGCCGTGAGAGCGAAATCGATATAGAAATAGCGAGACATGGCATAGATCATGGGAAAGGTAGAGACGATGAAAGCGGCCAATATCCCTATGCCTTTGTGGAAAAGTTTGCAACCTATGCCGTATGTGGCGAGGAGGAGTATGGCCAAATAGACAAAATTGACCTCCACCGCCGTATCCATAGAGATGCCGAAGATCTTATAGAAGGGCAAAGCCGAGAGGTGAACCAAGGGAGGGTAGTAATTGCTCCAAGTCAAAGCCGCGAAGAGGGAGCGGAGGTTGACCCGCTTTAGGATGTCGTTGTAGACCAAGGTAGTAACCAGATGGTCCATCCGATCCCAGCCCATACAGGTCACATTGGTGGAGAGCCAGCGCCAATTAATGGTTATGTGGAGGGCGATGAGAGCCACCAAGAGGAGCCCGGGCCCATATGCTATGCAGTATCTTTTCACCCCGCTCAGACTGCTTACCTTATTGTGCATGTCCCCCCATCATGTTGGCCGAATCAGCAAAGTTATCCCAGACTGCCTGATACACTGCATTAGTCCTTGATGGCCGGGAGGGTGAGCCTCGAGACATATCTTGCCTTGAATCTTCGTCGGTGACGCTATTCTTGTCAAATATGCTCCACCACCCGGCCTGCCCCGCTCGTCGGCATGCTCTCCGGGCCACTATGGATGGAATATAAAAGAGAGAGGGGGATCAAGATGGGCTGGAAATGTTGAGCCAAGAGGCTCTCCGCGTTCTGCGTGACGTTGGAGGTGAATAGGATCCGCCCTTGGTGGGTATTCCAGGCCGATTGATTGAATATCTCCAAGTCGAAGTAGGTGGTTTGAAAGGCCCTGTGTCGGAGAAGGGTGAGGGCGGCAAAAAGAAGGGCATACCCCCCTATCATGGTTACCAAGAGACCCTTGGCCAGTCGTGGATGGCAAAGTAGCGACCATCTTTTTTTAAGCGACATACTCATCCTTCTCTATAGGCGGGTGACTTTGACAATCTCCGGCGAGAGGGTATCATTCACTTAGATTCATTCTCCTTCGGAGGCGAAAGCGGTGAGCAGGGCAGAAATGAGCCTCAGCCCAAAAGTCGACCCCAAGACCATCTCCCTGATTCTAGCGGCCATCATAATTCTGGCTCTCTTATTGAGGATTTATGGCCTCAACTTTGGCTTGCCTTACATGTACAAGGCCGATGAGGGAGCCACTCTAAAACCGGCAACAAAAATAGTCGCCACTGGGGACCTGAATCCTCATTTCTTTACTTATCCTAGTCTCACTATCTACCTCCAGGCCATTATGAGGTTCCTAGTACAGTCCCTCATTGCCCCTTGGAGAGGTGGTTTATCAGCCGAGCAAAGACACTCCATTTTCGTCTTGGCGGGGCGGCTTCTCACCGCAGCCTTAGGTGTCTTTACCGTTTTTTTAACCCATCTCACTGGAGAGAGGCTTTTCAATACCCGAACCGGCTTGATAGCCTCGTTGTTGCTGGCCGTCACGTTCTTGCACGCTCAATATTCCCACTACATCACCCCTGATGTCCCCAGCGCCTTTTTCACCATGGGGTGTGTCCTCTTTGCCGTCCGAGCCCTTCAGGGAGGGCAACTCGCCGATTATCTCCTGGCCGCCTCGGCCGCGGGGCTCGCTGCGGGGACCAAGTACAACGCTGGGATAGTCCTGATCTTGGTTCCTTTCGCCCTCTTCCTTCGCCACCCCAGGCTGAGGGGGTTTTTCAGCCCTACCTTGGGCCTGATCTTCCTGGCCTGCGGGGCGACCTTCCTTTTAGTGGTTCCTTATTCCCTCTTGGATTGGTCGACTTTCATCGCCGACGTAATGGGTGTGGCGCAACACTATACTGGTGGACACCCTGGCTTCGAGGGGACAGATAATTGGCGTTATTACATAGTCTACCTTTTCAATGAAGGGCTCGGGATCCCTCTAGCCTTGGCCTCCGCCCTGGGCTTCTTTTACATTATATATAAGCATACTAGAAATGACCTCTTTCTGCTCCCCTTCCCCTTAGCCTATTACCTTATGCTCTCCGTGGTGCCGGTGCGGTTCGTGCGTAATCTCATGCCCATCTTGCCCTTCCTGGCCCTATTCGGCGGGCGTGGCCTGGATGCTTTCTTCACCTGGCTGGAGAATAAGAGGCGGTTATGGGGAGGAGCGCTCTCTGCCCTCCTCACCCTACTTTTGGTCATCCACCCCACGGCGACGATAGTCCGCTATGATCACCTCCTCACCCAAAAAGATGCCAGGACATTAGCCTTGGAGTGGATAGAAGAGCACATAGAGCCACATAGCAAGATCGCCCTGGAGATCCATGGGCCTCCCTTGGACCATAAAAAATACCTCCTGGTGACCTACTGGTCATTATCCGATAACGAATTGGGATGGTATGAGGCTCAGGGCTTCGATTACCTAGTGGCCAGTTCCTACATGTACTCCCGCTTCCTCGAGGAGGAAAAGAAACACCCCCGGGAGGCCGCTTTCTATCGGCGACTTTTCAGCCAACAGGCTATAACCGAGTTCCCCGGAGATGATGTGGTGAACCCCGGCCCCACCATCCGCATCTACCGGGTACCTTAGCCCTTCATTTCGGCCTAGCATGTCAAGGTTGGCCTTGGATGGTCAGGCTACCGAGACGGATGGCCTTTCCTTCACCTCCTTTGGTCACCGGCAAGGACTCTTTCGTTTCGGGGTCGCGCATCCCTATCAGAAGATCGTAATGTCCGGGAGGGAGGTCCAGGGGCAAGGTCAGCCGGTAGCGGTCTAAAACCACCTGCCCGGGCCACCAAAGGGTGGTGGGGAAGAAGCCGTCGAAGGGCTGAACCCTTTTGGTCCAACGGATAGCCCCTGTTTCCTCCCTGAGGCGGATGAAGACGGCATATTTTCCTTCCATGCTCCTTAGCGCCTGCCAGTGAAGGGTGAGTTGGAGTCCTTGGCCGGGGGAGAGTTGTTCGGCGTTGAGGTCATAACCTAATAGAGCCACCTGGTCGCCCAGGTGGGCCTCCAAGGAGCGGCTGACCTGGGGCGGCTCTCCCCCGAGGAGGAGGGGCGTCTTATAGACCCAGGCGTAGTCTATGCCGTTGATGCGGGCCACATATTCCGGCTGACGCCCTTGAAAGAAATTCACCTCTTCTGGGTTTGGCCATTGGCGCTGCACTTGGCTTATGTGAAAGACCACATAGTCGGCCAAGGTCCATACCTTGGTCCAGCCCATCCATTCCAGGGGGAAGACCCGTCCCCGAAAACATAACTTCATCGTGCTAGGTCCCCAGGCGGCCACCTTTAACTCCGAGGCGTCGCTCTTTTGATCCAAATAGTGGGCGGCCAGATCTAGCCCCTCCGCTCCACCAAGGAGCAGTACTCTGGGGGCCACTTTTGTTCCCCCCATCAAGGGGTTGAAATAGGCCGAGTAATAAGGGGCCAGAGTTAGCCAAGAGAGGGAGAGGAGGAGGGTGATGGCTCCCGTTGCCGTTAGATAGAGGGCAGAGGTACGGGGCTTCTTCAGGTCATGGCGTGCGAGGGAGGCTATCCAAGCGAGGAAAGTTAATAGCCCCATGGCCGCCAGGAGGTCGATTAGGGGGAAGATGGGGAGGAGGTACCTCTCCTGTTTTTTGGCCCCCAGGGATACCATGAGGCCGTAGCCGAGGATGTAAAGGATGATTAAAGCCACCATCTCCCCGTCTATAGCCCTTGGGCTGGCTTCTTTCACCTCATCCCATCTTCCAAAGAACCAAGTGGATAGGCCCTTTTTCTTGAAACGGCCGGAGAGTAGAAGGGCGAAAATCGCTAGGGAGGCGAGGGAAAGGGGCAAGGTTAAGGGCGTTAGCCTGAAGGCGGCCTGGGTGGGGTAGTATAGCCAGCCTGGATCGGCTACCGGCCTCCCCCAAAAGAAGTTTCCCATCTCGTGGGGCGTTTCCGCTCCCCAGGCCGTCCCCTCCCACACTTGTCGTAAGGTCTCAAGGGGGTTCACCCAGAGGGCTGGCCAGAGGGCCACGAATACGGCCAGGGCCACCGATAGCCAAAGGGCAGAGTTCAGAAGCCAGCGTCGCGCCCTTTGCCCCTTTCCTCCCCCGAGCCAGAGGTGGTGAACCCCCAAGGCCATGATGGTGAAAGGGAAAAGGAAAAGGGCCGGCGTTTTGGCTAGGAGGGCTAGACCGCCGAAGACCGCAGAGGCGAGGAGATAGGATCTCCCTCGTGGCCCCTTTATATAGGCCAGAAGGAATAGAAAAGAAAGGGTCATATAACTGGTGAGCAGGGCGTCGATATGAACAGCCCGGGAGTTCGCCAGGTAAAATGGGTCCGTGGCCAGGAACAAACCTGCTAGGAGGGCGATGGCAGGCCCCCATATCCTCTTCAGGAGGAGATAAGCGACCACTACGGTGAGGGAGGTCACCAGGGCGGTGAAGAGGGCGGCGGTAGGCACCAGGGAGAGCATATCGTAGTTCCCGGCCTGATGCATAGCCTGGAAGCCTTCCAGGTCGCCAGCCAGGAGATATTTGACCCAAAGGGTCAGGCCGTAACCCCAGGTGGCGCTCACCCCAGGATGGTGGTGCTGAAAGGTGGCGGCCCAATCCCCATGGGTCAGGGCGTAGATGAAATTGATGGAGCGCTCGATCCAGCGTATCTCGTCGCCATGGATGACCGCTCCTATGCGGTATAGGCGGGGCCCTAAGGCTAGGAGGAAAAGCGAAAGGGGTAGGAGCCAGGAGACTATCCTTTTCTTCACCCTTAGACTCCTCTACTCCGTCACCATTATCTTTCCCAGGATGATCTCATCCCCCCAGGTCCTTCCTTCCTCATCGAGGAGGGGAAGGCGTTGGCCAGTGGCCGGTATATACATGCCTATGGCTAGATGGTACTGGCCCGATGGCGCTTGTGGGTCCACGACCACTTGATATTCATCGGGGATGGTTTCCCCTTCCTCCCAGAAGGAGGTGGGGTAGAAACCATCCAAGGGTAGGCTATCTCCCTGCCCCCATATCTGGCCCGCTTCGTTTCGTAGGTGGATGAAGACGGTGTAATCCTCCTCTATGGGGCCCAGGGGTTGCCAATAGAGGATCAAGGGGATGGTGGCTCCGGGCTCGGTGGAGAGGGTGGCCTCTTCGCCATCTAAATCATATCCCATCAGCCGGACCTTTCCGCCGAGGTTGGCCTCCACCGGGCGTTGGGGCGCGGGTGGAGTCTCCTCTCCCCTCACGATTTTAAGGTAGTCCAACACCACCCTGTCGTCCGTGGGCTTGCCCTCGCTATCTAGCACGGCTAGCCGCTTGCCGGTTTGGGGGGAATAGATCCCCACCTCCAAGAGGTATCTTCCCGGGGGAGCGTCGTCCCTTATGGTCAAGATGTGCTCATCGAGGATGACCTCTCCTTCCCGCCAATATGTGGTGGGGTATAGCCCTTTCATGGGGGGGGAGTCATCCTGGTCAGCGGGGAACTCTTCCTCATTCAAGAGATGAACGAAGACCAGATAATCCTCCTTGATTTGCTCCTGCGCCTGCCAATGGAGGGTTAGCCTTAACTTCTCGCCGGGCTTGAGGAGGTCGGCGCTCAGGTCATAGCCGCGGAGGGCGATCCCTCCCTCCAGGTTTGCTTCCAAGGAGCGCTTTATGGTTGGTTCCTCCGGCCCTTTATACCCCGTAGAGAGGAGAACTTTGACCCCTTGGACTTCGTATACTGTCTTCATGGCCTGAGCGATGCGCGCTCGAAAGTCCATCTCATAGTGGGCGGCTAGCCGCCACCCATCGGTTACGAACCAGACCCGGCGGTTCTCCTCTAATACTCGCTCCAGTTGAGACAGGCTGTTCAAGAGTGGCGCCCCCACCCACAGATCGACCAGGTGGCCATCCTTCTTCACCAGGTATTGCTGGTAGTCCTTCTGGATGGCGTAATAGTCGCATTTGCCCAGATAGATGGCGCTGGTGCTGGGCAGCATCATAAGGATCACATCCCCTTCCCGCCAATGTTTGCGTACGAATTGCATGGCTCGGTCGTAGCCATAGACGGGCTTGGAGAGGATGGATAATGCATGGGGCAGGTTGAGGAGGGAGGCCAACGCGACCAAGGTAAGGGCGACAGGCCAGGTCACCGATTCCCCCCCTTTGGAGGAGACGCGGGGGATGAGCCATCTCAGCCCTTGGACGCAGGCTGCGGAAGCGATGAGGAAGAAGAAGGGCTGGAGCATGAAAAGGTACCGCGGATTCTGCCAGTATCTCCCACCCATAATCACTATCTCCAGGAGGGGGACCCAAAAGACGAGGCAGAGGAAAGCCAACCCCTCCTCGCTCTTCCGTTCGGGTGTCTCTGGCTCTTTGCCTCCCGCCCTCGATTTAGCCCATTTCGCTACTATGTAGAGGGAACCCAATAATAGCAGTATTGACAATGGGAGGTTTTGGGGGTCCAGGAAGTACTTGGAATAAGCGCGTATATTCCCTAGGACATCCGCGGGAAACTGTAGGTAAGGGTGGACTTCTTGGATGGGGGCCAGTTGTCCTCCCCCCAATCTATCGAGGGCATATCGGGATAGCACTGCGGCTATGGCGAGGACGTTCACTATAATTCCTCCTTTTCCCATAAGCCATCTCCAGCCTCGTCTCCAGGCCATGGCCAGGAGGAAGGCGGGATAGAAGAGCATGGCGGGGATATGAGCCCAAAGGGTCCCTAGGTAGGAAAGGAGGAAGAGAGCCCAGGTGCGTCTTCGGTCGGCTTTGGCCAGCCCTTCATAAAGGATGAGCGTCGTCCAGAGGGCCAGGAGTTGCAGGAGGCTATACATGCGGGCCCGACCGTCCCACATGATGGCCTCTGGGGCTAAGGTCAAGAGGGCCGCCGCCGCCAATCCCACCGGAGGGGAGAAGAGCCTCTTCCCAGCCAGATATATGGAGGCCACGGTCAGCACTCCCAATAGCACGCTGGGCAGCCTGGCTATCCATTCGCTGAAGCCGAAGAGGCCGAGGAAGAGGGCATCGAGATAGGAGAAGAGGACTCCTCGCAAGTAGAAAACCCCCGCAGGTGTCTTAGGGAGACCTTGTTGGAGTATCATTTTGGCGGCCCACATGGTGATGAACTCGTCCACGAAGAGGCTTATGCGGCTCAGATATAGGAGGCGCAGGGCAAAGGCCGCTAGGAGCAGGGCCCCCAAGGTTAGGATGATGAAGGCGCGGCCTTGCCGGCCGCCTTTACCATCCGAGGAGGGAGAGGGAAAAGTCATGCTCTCTTCCATGACTTCTTGGTCGCTCGTCCTTTCACTTCAGGAAATGGCGGATGGAGTATTCCTCTTCTGGGCGGTAGGAGAGGTTCCTGATCATCTCCCCCAGGAGCCCGATGGTGGCCACCTGCACCCCCACCATCATGGCCAAGATGCCGGCGAAAAGGAGGGGGCGGGAGCCGATGCCTTCCCCCCCGAACCACAGGATGGAGAGATAGACACAGGTGAGGAAGCCGAAGAGGAAGAGGATACCTCCGATGGCCCCGAAGAGTTGCAGGGGACGTTTCAGGTAATGGGTCAAGAATAGGACCACTAGGAAGTCGATGAAGCCCCTCCCGAACCTCTCCAGGCCGTATTTGGAGCGGCCATGCCTTCGGGGGTGGTGCACTACCGCCAACTCCCCCACCCTATACCCCCGCCAATGGGCCAGGACGGGGATGAAGCGGTGGAGTTCGCCGTATAGTTTGAGGTTGCCTGCCACCTCCCTCCGCAGGACCTTGAAGCCACAATTGACGTCGTGGAGCCTGAGGCCGGTGAGGAGGGAGACCACCCTGTTGAAGATCTTGGAGGGCAGCCTTTTGGAGAGGGGGTCTTGGCGGTCCCGTCGCCAAGCCACGACCAGGTCGAAATCCTCCTCCAATTTGGCCAGGAGTTGAGGGATCTCGGCTGGGTCGTCTTGGAGGTCGGCATCGAGGGTCACTATTACCTCTCCTTGGGCCACCTTGAAGCCAGCGCTGAGGGCGGCGGTCTTTCCGAAATTTCTTCGGAAGCGGACCACTCGCATGTGGCCAGGGTCGGCCTGGTGAAGCCCCTTCAGGGTGGTGAAGGAGCCATCGCTGCTCCCATCATCCACGAAGAGGATCTCGTAATCTCGCCCCATGGCCTCCAAGACCTCCCGGAGAGCCGCGTAAAGGGGAGGAATATTCCCCTCCTCGTTCAACACTGGGATCACCACCGAGATCTCCGTGCCTGGCTGTGCCTTCTCCCCCTCGTTCATCTCACCTCCACCTCGGCCAATAGGATCATATCCTTCCCCGTCTCTATGATAGGCAAGCGTTCGCCGGTATCTAAGAGGTAGAGCCCCACCTCCAGCCCATATCTGCCGGGGGGCGTGGCCGGATCAATAGGGAAGAGGTAATCGTCCTTCACCACCTCTCCTGGTTCCCAGAAGGAGGTGGAGTAAAATCCTTTCTCCGGCCAATTATCCTTCTGCCCCCAGATGGTCCCTCCTTCATCCACTAGGTGGACGAAGACGGTGTAGTTCTTCTCCATGGCCCTTCGGGCCCGCCAGTAGAGGCTCAGGGAGATGTTCCCCCCGGGCTCTATCTCCCTTTCCGCTAAATCGTACCCCCAAAGGTCGACTTGATGGCCAAAATTTGCCTGGAGCCGGTGGGAGGGGCTGAACTCTTCTCCTCCCACAATTTTAACATAGTCCAGGGTTATTTGCTCCCCTAAAACTTGTCCTTCCAAGTCTGAGACCGGTAGGTTCCTCAGGGTGTGAGGGGAATAGATACCCGCCTCCAGGCGGTATCGGCCCGGAGGGATATCGGGGGGCAGGCTCAGGGCGTGGCGGTCAGAGATTATTTCTCCGGTCACCCAATAGCTGGTGGGGTGAAGCCCTCCCAGGGGCGCGCTATCTTCCTGAGCCCAAAGCCTCCCCTGGGCGTCGAATAGTTTGATGAAGACGCTGAGATCCCTTTGGATAGGGGCCAGTCCCTGCCAGCGCAAGGAGA
>CAYUAM010000025.1:0-13036 GCA_964442805.1 uncultured Anaerolineales bacterium
CTGATGAAGCCCTGGGGGTCGGTAACAGTATCATAGATACGATAGAGGCAAAGCCGGGGGTGGTGAGCGAAAACCCTTTCCAGGGCCCGGGCCGTCTCCTCCTCGGTAGTGGGATAAAAGTCGGAGTTAGGGTCACCCCAACCCAGGGTGGGGGGGCCGCCGATGGAGCCACCCTGGAGGATCACTACCCCTTCGTCCTTTGCCATCTCTGGCCGGTAGTCCACCAATCGCCCCCGCCAGGCAATGGGACCGTCATAGTAGTAGAGGAAGGCGGGGTAGGCGTAGCCAGCGTTGATGAGGAGGGCATCCCCAGGCCTCAAACGCTCCTCCAGAAATTCCACCGCCCCTCCATGGTCGTCGGTGGCATAATGAGGGTCGAAGTGGAAGTTATAAACCGAGAAGGCGGAGGCGCTGAGGATGACCACTAGGCTTAGGGGGAGGGCGCGCCCCTTGAGCCTGGCTAGGCCAGCGGCCAGAAGGATATAGAAGGGGGGGGAATAAGTGAAGACGTAGCGCACATGGTAAAGGGGCTGGAAGAGGGAAATAAGGTATATAGCCAGGACGGGGAGAAGAAGATGGGCGGCCAGGATGGCCCCAACCCTGGGCTTTTGGGAGAGGCCCAGGAGGAAGAGGGCCAGGGTGAGGAATAGGGCCGGCCAGACCACCCCCGGCCCTATGGATTGGCCGAAGGATAGGGCCGTCCAGGACTCCAGGACCACCTGGCCCAGGCCGGTGAAACTCCGCCAAGGGGGAACGGGGGGCTGGGTGGCCTGGCGGAAGGCTATGGGGAGCCAGGGCAAATAGAGAAGGGTTATGGCCCCTTGGGCCAGGAACCACCGGAGAAGGGCTCGCCCCTTTCTCTTGCACAGCCACCAGATGAGGGCGACGATGTTAAGGGCCAAGAGGAGGAAGGCGAAATAATAAAGGGAGTAGAGGCCCAGGGCGGAGGCCAGGATATAGCCTAGCCAACTCCACTTACGAGCAGGGGCCTCCATTAGGCGCAAAAAGAAGACGAGGGAGAGGAGCCCCAGGAGAGCCCCCAGGGTGTACATCCTCGCCTCCTGAGAATACCACAGGTTGAAGGGGGATAGGGCCACCAGGCCAGCGGCCAGAAAGCCCACCCTCCTATCGTACCATCTCTGGCCCACATAGAAAGCAAAGGGCACGAGCACAAGGCCAAAAAGGAGGGAGAGGAAGGCCAGGGCAAATTCGCTATCCCCGGCCAGGCGCATCCAGAAGTGGAGGAGGTAATAATATAAGGGGGGGTGGATATCGCCGGCGGTGTGCGCGGTCAACGCCGGGAGGCTCTTTTGGGCCAGGAAGGCGCTCACCGCCTCATCGTACCAGAGACTCCCATAGCCCAGGCCATAAAGCCTCAAGGCGAAAGCGAAAAGGAGGATGAAGAGGAGAACCAGATAGCCCTTGGGACGAACCGCGCCCTTCTCAGACAAGGGGACCCTCCCCCTTTCCTTATCGCTGGAAACTATAGCATACTCCAGGGGGAGGGGCAAAGGAGGTTATAAACCGGGGATTGACTATTCCGCGGGGTATTTAACCATGTCCTTCAGGGCTCGGTAGGCCGGCCGCGCCCCGCTTCTCTTCAGGAGAGAGTAATAGCGCATGGGCTCGCAATTATCATACCAGTCGACCTTACCGAAGTCGAGGTTGAAGAGGCTCATCACCCCCATCCAGAGCCAATTCTCGTGAGCATACTGATAAGCGCCCACCAGGTAGTCGGCCTGCTCCTGCGCGGAGACGATCTGCCACCAGCGGCTATCCCAATCGTAGGTAGAGCGGCAGGAGTCGCTGGGCTTAACCACCCAGCCGAATTCGATAGCCCAGATGGGCGTGGCTCCATCTCCCTGGGCCACCATGATCTTCCTCTGCTGTTCCGCTCGCCGGAAGGCCAAGCCGCCCACCGCGGAGGGCTTCTTTCCCGGCGGAGAGGCGAAACCGTAGGGATGGGAGCCCAGGGCATCGAAAAAGCCCTTACCTCCGTTGCGGTATATCCCGCAGATGAACTTTAGGTCGTTCATGGCTCCGGCGGCCAAGAGCCCTTGGGTATAGGCCGCGCTTAGGCCTACTTCGGTGGCCCTGATATTCACCCCGCAGCCGGAGAAGCCACCCCCGGTGGTGGCCATCCCCGCGGTGATGACCAGGGCCCCGAGGTCGCCAGCCTTCACCCCTTGATAGGCCGCCTTCAACAGGCTCACGTAACCCTCGGGGCTGGGCGACCGGTCCCCCCACTCATAGGGCAGGTTGGGCTCGTTCCAGATGACGTAGCCGGCCACCTTGCCCTGGGCCCGGGTGGCCAATTTCTCCATGAAATTCCGGAAGAACCTCATCCGGCTAGGGGGAGCGGTGGAGATGGTGCCCGCCGCCCTGGCCCAGGAGGGGGTCTCCACGATGCGCAAGATCAATTTGCGGTTCTCCGTCTCTGCAGCGTAGAGTATATTATCCAGGTCTCCCCAGTGGTAGTTCGTCCTCCCAGGCTGCGCACTGGCCCAACTAAACTGGACCACCATATAACCGAAGCCCATCTCCACCAAGCGGGGAGTATTGCCGGTATCGGAGCCGTTCCCGATATTGGCCATGAAGGCCCCGTAGCCCAAGTGGGGCTCGGCCTGGGCCTGGGAGGGCGCCGCCGGGATGAAGGTGGCAGCCAGGAGGAAAATGAGGGCCAAGCGGGGCGAAAGTCGAGCCATGATTTACCGTCCTCTCCTAGATGACAGGGGATAGCCGACTATACCAAGCCATTCTATCAGGAAGCGGGGGGCCTATCAATAGGAAAGTGGTACCATTTAGTAGTTGCGCATCATCAGGGGGGAGAAGCGCCGCTCCAGGGCCTCTGGATAATGCACGGTAACCGTCACCGTCTCCGTGACGCCCAGGGAGATGGTACTGGAGACCGTTAGTGTGCCCACATGGTCGCCATGTCCCAGGAGAGCCAGTTGGGACATATTCAAGG
This sequence comes from uncultured Anaerolineales bacterium, assembly GCA_964442805.1. Classification (GTDB taxonomy): domain Bacteria; phylum Chloroflexota; class Anaerolineae; order UBA7937; family UBA7937; genus CAYUAM01. The sequence continues at coordinate 2,969 of CAYUAM010000025.1, forward strand.
AAATCTCCGCCGAGGAGGGGGTGGCCCCGGTAGGGCCAGATATATTCACCCAGGCGGGGCCGGAGACGGTCCAGGCTCCCTGGCTGACGTTGGGGCTGGTTATGCTCTTGGCGGGGGGATCGAGCCAGTCATCGGCGATGAAGTAGAGGCTGGAGGGCTCAACCATTAGGAGATGGGGGGTAGCGGAAAGCGCCTGGTAGGCGTTTATACGCCCCTCACCAAAATAATCGTCTCGACCCAGAGTGCCCAAATCATCGGCGCTGTCCTCGATGATCCCTCGCACTTCGTCGTTGGTCAAGTTAGGGTTGACCGACCAGACCAAGGCCGCCAGCCCGGCCACATGGGGGGTGGCCATGGAGGTGCCATCCAAATAGCCATAACTATCAATGGCATAAGTACTGTATACGTCCACCCCCGGCGCCGCCACGTCCACTTCTGGGCCATAGTCGGAGAAGGAAGCCCATAGGTCGTCATCGTCGGTAGCCGCCACGGCTATGGTCCTCGTATAGACGGCGGGGTAGTCCACCCCATTGCCATATCCATTGCCCGCCGCAGCGGCGATGATACAACCGTAGTCATCATAGGCCGTCCGCACCGCGTTGCGGAGGGTATTGCTAGGGGAAGAGCCGCCCAGGCTGAGGTTGATGACCTTGGCCCCGTGCTCAGCAGCCCAGAGGATGCCCTCGGCCACATCGGCGTAAGTCCCGTAGCCATACCGGTCTAACACCTTCACCGGCATTATCTTGGCCCCCCAGGAGACCCCCGCCACCCCGGTGGCGTTGTTCGTCTCCGCCGCCGCTATCCCCGCCACGTGGGTCCCATGCCCGTGGTCGTCCTGAGCGTTATTATCATTATTGACGAAATCATATCCGGCCACTATCTTGGCATTGAGGTCGGGGTGGTTCAGGTCCACCCCCGTATCCACGATGGCGATGATGATATCGTCCGTGCCGGTGGTTATCTCCCAAGCCTCGGGAGCATCGATGTCAGCATCTGGAGTTCCGCCTGTTTGGCCAGTGTTGTTCAGGTTCCATTGGTCCCCTGAAGCGTAATAGGGGTCATCGGGGGGAGCAAGGGGAGTAGCATAGACAAGGTAGTTTAATTCGGCATATTCCACATTGGGGTTGCGGGAAAGGGCCTCGATGATGGCCAACTCCCGCCCAGGGGGCACGGCCACCCGCCTCACCCCCAACCGAATGATCTGGGCCAGGGTGCGGCCCCCCTGCCCTTGCAAGAGGGCCTCGGCGTTGGCCTCCGCCACCTCCGGCCGAAATTTCACCAATACCTCACCGGCCTTGAATTCCGGCAGGGGTGGCTGCTGAGGGGCGGCAGAGACCAAGGCCGCCATCAGAAGGGCTAAGATAGCGCTGACGACTTTCCAAGAGGATATCATTCTGCCCACGCAAAACAAGGGGGCCATCCCATGGCCCCCTCCGGCCCTCTCCTCTACTGTCTCAAACCGTTATAGATGTGGGAGCGCGGGCCAACTTTGTTGTAAACCAGAACCACGACGCTCCCAGGGGTGGTGACCACCGCCGTACCCTGGAATTTGTTGCCCAAGACCTCAAAGCGCGTCTCCTGAGTGGTGAAGCGGTAGGAGGCCTTCGCCGGGAGGCTCTTTCTCGTTATGGTCTTCTTCAGGGTGCCACCTCGGGTGTAAAATTTCACCGTTACATTGGTCGGGCTCTCCCCCACGTTCTGGATGGAGATCTCCGAATAGTTCACCCAGTTGGTTTTGCGCAATTTGCGGTAAAGGGAGGGCAGATATATTTTAGTGCTTCCGCTCTCCTCCGCGATGCTGGCCCCGGCGCGGTTGGCCTGGGGGAAGATCTCATTGGCCGTCCCGGCCATATCCACGGTAGAGGTAACCACCAGGGAGCCGTTCCAACTGTTCCCGAAATTCACCTGGGCACTGGTCAGGCCTCCCCCACCGCTCTTCATATTGAAGCGCAGGGAGCCCCGCGCTGGCACGGTTACCTCATAGGGCGTCCCGCCTACATTCTTCAGACTGCCCGAAGGGGTGTAGAAGGAAAGGTAGCAAGTCCCTGGGCTATCACCAAGATTTTGGACCTGCACCTCGGTATAGCGCGTCCAGGTACTCCCCTCCTTCTGCCTGTATATGAGGGGGAAATAGAAGGCGGTGCCGCCGCTGGAGAGCCCCTCATAGGCAGCAGACTTCTTAGTCCAATGACGGGTAACCACGGCCGCGATGTCCACCGTGGAGGTGATTCGTACCGAGCCAGACCAATTTGTCCCCACGACATCGCTCGGATTGAAGGTCTTCTCCGCTCCTTTGGGAATGGGATGAGGGCCTGATGCCGTTTCAGTGCCATCGGCAGCGTAGTAGTAAAGATAAACATCTCCCTCGGTGTCACTAGCGTTCTGGACGGTGATCTGGGTATCGGTGTCGGCAGAAGTGGCCACATCTGGAAGATAGATCTCCGTGCCTGGGGAGGAGAGCCCGCTATAGGCAGCGCCCCTATCGCCTTGACCACTCCAAGATATCTCGACCACCGGGGCCAAAGGCTGATCGGAGAAAAGGATGGTGGAGCCCCGCCAGTCATCGGGCAACCCGGCCTGGGCAGCCTTTATCACTCCCGCCCCATTGGGAGCCACCGTCTTGGCCTTGGTAGCGTCCACGCTCCCACCCTCATTTATGTATTGGACCACCACCGAGGCCGTAGCGGTGCCCATGTTTTGAAATATCAAGGTAGTATTGCCATTGCCGGGGATGGTCGCCATGGGCGCGGCGGTCGCCGGGAGCAAGGCCAGGAGGGGCAGAAGGAGCACCCCAAGGCCAACTATCATCAAGGCCCTCTTCTTATCACCCATGGTCACGTCTCCATCCCCCATTATATCGAGGCTTAGCCTACATTGTCAATGATACTTTTGGGCTAGTAGGCCCCCCTCCCCTTGATCACCACCCCGATAGTCTTCCAAAGTATCTGGAGATCTAAGAGGAGGGAATAATTTTGTATGTAGTAAAGGTCGTCCTCGGTATGGAGGTGCATCATCCTCTCGCTGCGGCCCATGATCTGCCACCAGCCGGTCATGCCCGGGGGGACGGCGAACCTCTTCCGCTGCCAGGGGGCGTATTTCTCCACCAGGAAGGGCAACTCCGGCCGAGGCCCCACCAGGCTCATCTCCCCTTTGAGGACGTTCAGGAGTTGGGGGAGTTCGTCCAGGCTGGTGCGGCGCAGCATCCTCCCTACACGGGTGACCCGCGGGTCCTCCTTAAATTTGTGGATGACTCGGCCATCCTCGGTCTCCTGGATCACCTCCTCTTGCCGCTCCTCAGCATGGGCGAACATAGACCTAAATTTGTACATCGGGAAGGGCCGACAGTTCTCCCCCACCCGCTCTTGCTTGAAGACGGCCGGGCCGGGGGAGTCGAGTTTGATGGCGATGGCTATGATGAGCATCAAGGGGGAGAGGAGGACGAAAAGGAGAGAGGCCAAGAGCAGATCGAAGGCCCTCTTCACCAGCCTGGGGAAGCCCTCGATGGCCGATTCCCGCAGGGCGATGAGGGGTATGCCCCCCAGTTCCCCGATATGGGCCCGGAAGAAGGCCAAATCGAAGAAATCGGGCACCACGTTGACCTTCACTGGCAACCTCTGGAGATCCACCACCAGGTTGGCCAGCCTCTCATGAGCCCTCAAGGGCAGGGCGAAGATCACCGCATCGATGGCCTCTTCCTCTATAACCCGGAAGAGGACATCGAGGGGGCCGAAGACCGGAAACCCGGCCAGACTTTGGTCTTGCTTCCGGGGGTCGTCGTCCAAGAAACCGACCATTCGCAGCCCCATCCACTCGTTCTCCCTCACCGCCTGGGCCACCCTCATCCCCACCTTTCCGGCCCCTAATATCAAGATCCGCTCCGGCCCGGGCTTCCCTAGGCCAGTGACCTTCAAGAATAGGCGGACCAAGATGCGGAAGGAAAGGAGAAAGGCCAGATCGATGACCGAGAAATAGAAGAAGAGCAGCCGGGGGACCAAACGGTAGGAGAGATAGAGGACCCCGGCGAAGACGAAGGTAGAGGCGACCACGGCCACGGTGACCAACTGCAACTCATCGACAAATCGCACCGTTCGCTTGGGATCATAGACGGAGAGGAGGAGAAAGATCACCAGCCAGATGGCCAAGGCCAAAAGGTATATCTGGAGGTTCAGGCGAACCCCTCTGGGGCGGAGGGCTACCCCCCAGGGAAGATAGAGGCGAGCCAGCCGGGCCAGATATAGGCTCACCATGGTCAAAAGGAGGTCAAATATGAGGATGGATAAGGAATAGAGGCCGCTGAACCTTCGCTGCATCGCTACCTCAAGTTAGGGGAATTATAACCCACCCCGGGATGGTAATCAACCTCCCAGTAGTCTGCGAAAGAGGTCTTCATAATCCTCGGTTACCTTCTCCCAGGAGTAATGGGCCTCCACCCTCCTTCGAGCCTTCCCCCTGTACTCCTCCACTAGGGAGGGATCGCTCAAGAGCATCTCCAGCCGCTCCCGCAGGCTCTCGGCTCCCTGGTTCCCCTGGTAACTGAAGCCCACTTCTTCTATCACCTCCAGGTTCTGGGGGGTGTCATTGGCCACCACACAATTCCCGAAAGCCATGGCCTCCAAGAGGGCAGGGTGGGTGCCTCCCACCTCCGAGGTCTCCACGAAGAGATAGGCGTTGGAGTTCAATTCCCGATAGCCCTCCCCGAAGAGGTAACCGGTAAAAATGATCCGCTCATCGGGGGTGGCTTTCAGGGAAGAGATGTACTCCTCAGCGTAGGGAGCGCCCCCCACGATGACGCATTTCATATCCGTCCGCAAACCTTGGAAGGCTTCCACTAGGTGATGGGCGCAGTTCTCAGGGACCAGTCGCCCCACGAAGAGGAGGTAACGACGAGGTTCAAGCCCCCAACGGGCCAAATGCTCCCCCGGAGGCAAGGGGCTCACCTCGGACCCATAGGCAATATAGGTAGAGGAGCGGCCGTATCTATCCAGATAATATCTCTCGATGACGTGGGAGTCGGTTATTATCTCGTGGGGCCACTTGGTGGCCAGGAATTCGGCCCACCGGATATATACCTTGGCCCAATAGGGCCATTTCTGGCGCTGCCAATCCAGCCCGTCCACGTTCAAGACCACCTTCTTGCCCCCCAGGCGGGGGATGAAGGAGACCAGGCTATTCCCCACGATGAAGATGAGGACTATATCGTAGGGCCGAGGCAAAACGTGCAGCGCGGAGAGGAAAGTATGAACTATAGTGTCCAGATATTTATCCTGGATGGTGGGGAGCTTCATCAGCCTCATGCCCTTATAATACTGTCCTTCATATCTCACGTGATGGGAGCGGCAGTAGACCGTGACCTCGTGTCCTCTCTCAACCAGTCGTCTTCCCAACTCTTCCACGCAGGTCTCGAAGCCGCTATAACTGGCCGGGACGCCCCTGGTGCCGAGCATGGCGATCCTCATGGCCCTTCCCCCTGAGCGACGACCTCCTCATAGACCCTTTTGGTCTCCTGAGCGATCCTCTCCCAAGAGAACCTCTCCTCCACCATCTCTCGGGCCCGTCGTCCCATCTCCTCCGCCTTCCCCTTATCGGATAACACCTTATCTATGGCCTGGGCCAAGGCCATCTCATCCCCTGGGGGAACCAGATAGCCCGTCTGGCCCTCCTCCACCACCTCCGCTAACCCGCCGACGGCGGAGGCTACTACCGGCCGGCTGAAGGTGAAAGCCATGAAGAGGACGGCGCTTTGATAGACTTTGGTATAGGGCAAAACTACCACCTCCGCCGCCGAGAAATAGAGGGACATCTCCTCATCGGAGACGTATTCGAACCGAGTCATCACCTTATCCCCCAAAGCGGCGATGAGGGGCTCATATCGGGAAAGATCTTCCTTCCAGAGAGGGCCGACGACAAGGAGCAGGGCCTCCGGATGGTTCGGGCTGAGGCTCCCAAAAGCCTTGAGCAAGTGGTCGAGCCCCTTCACCTTTTTGATCTGGCCGAAGAAGAGCACTATCTTGCTATCCTCAGGAAGCCCCAGCCTTCCCTTGGCCTCCTCCTGGCTAAAGTGCTTCAGGCCCAAGGCGGCATAATGGCCCATGGGTACGACGGCCAACCTATCCTCATGCAACGAGTAGAGGCTAAACATCTCCTCACGATTGCTCTCCGCGTGGAGGATGACCCTGTCCGCAGCCCTATATATCCAGCCCAGGATGGCCTTGGAGAGAAAACCCAGATGGAAGGGCACCACATCGTGAGCGGTGATGATTATCTTGGCCCCTCTCCCCTTGAGGAAAGCGATGAAAAGGAGATCGAGGAAGGGGATATGAAAATAATGCAGGTGCACCACGTATGGTCTAGGGGGCAGATCTCGAACTATCCGGCCTAGGGCCATAAGGTAGTTCCAACCACGATGGACGACCTTCTGGGGGCCATAGATGGCTTGGAAGGGCCGCTCCACTGGGAAGGCGAAACCTTTATCCTCCGTCTCATCGCAGGTGAGGAGTTTCAGATCCACCCCTTCTTCCCACAGCGCCTGGCAGAGGGCGAAGTCATAATAGTGCATGCCCCGATGGCCACCTACTGGCTCCACGAAGAGCACCTTATATTTGCTTCTCATCTCCCTCCAAGGGACGGCTATGATATATAGCCCAGCCCCCTCAGTTTATCTTTGATCTCCTCCTCTTCTTGAGGCGAGAGCCTGGAGCCCGCCATCCTGGCCTCAACTTTCCCCTCAAGATAGCGAGGTTGGCGAGAGGAGAGATAAGCGGGCTCAAAGATCTGGAGGAGCACCTTCCCATCCATCTCCGCGGGGATGGGCGCCCCCAAGGCACAGAGGATGGTGGGGGCCAAATCGATGATCTCCGCCCCCTCTAACTTCGCTCCTTTCTTTATGCCCTCCCCCTGGGCCAGGAGGACCCCCTCCAGGTGATGGACCCCGCTATTCTTGGTCAAGCGACCCAAGGGGACGGGAAGGAGATAGCCCTCCTCTATGCCCCCCTCGGCTTTATAAGGGCTGATAAAAACGATGTCAGGGGCGATCTCCAGATAGGGGCCCCGATACAACTCCTCCCGCCTATATACCTCTTTAACTATGGGCCAACCATCCTCCGGATCTCGTAACCCCTTTAGGGCCTCGATGATACTAGCCCTCAGGGCCTCGTATTCCTCCCCCGGCTCCACCATGCCTTGGGGCTGCCTGCCTCGCAGGTTGATCTCTATCCCCTCGGCAGGATGATACATGGGGAAACGATAAGCCTTGGTCCGCCCCCAATCGATCTGCGACACCCCCAAGTTCACCTCCCGCAGCCGTTGAACCACCCCCGGGGGCAAGGCCCTTCGCAACCCCTCCTCAAAGGGGATGGCCTCTCTGGCCAGGGAGAGGAGCCCCTTGAATCCCCTCTCCACGAGCCCGCTGCCGCCGGTGCGGAGGGAAAGAAGCCCTTGCTCCCTGAGCCAGGCGTTGGTTAGGAAGCAACGCTCCGGGTGGGGGCCCGCGCCATGGTCGGACATGATGATGACCATGGTCTCCTCGGTAACACATTCTAGGAGCCTGCCAATCTGAGCGTCGCAAACCTGATAGTGCTCGGCAATTACCCCTCGATACCGTCCCCCTTGAGGCGAGTGGTAAGCAGGGAAGCGAGGGTCGATATATTTCCAGAAATCGTGTTGGGCCCGGTCTATCTCCCCCAAGACCAAAACGCAGGCCTCCAACCCCTCCCCACGGATCAGGTCGATGGCCAGGGAGGTGCGCCGCTGGAGGAGATCCAACCCCGCTACTATGATCTCCTCCTCAGAGGCGTGGAGATAGTGATCCGCCGAGAGGTTATAACCCTCCTTTAACCCATCTCCCCACTCCGGCGGGTATGTATAGTTCCTCTTCACATCCGGGCAGGGGTATCCGGAGAGCATGAAGCCGTTCACTTCCCAGGGGGGGTAGGTAACGGGCACGGTTATCACCCCCACCCTAAAGCCGAAAGAACCCAGGATATCCCAAAAGGTCGCCCCCACCAAGGGAGCGGCGGTTACCACCCTCTCATCTAGACAGGAGTAATTGGTAGGATCATAGCTCCTCCACTGGAATATCCCGTGTTTCCCCGGGTTCATGCCGGTCATGAAGGAACTCCAGGCCGGGGCGGTCACGGGGGGGATGGTTGACCTCAACCTCCCGCTGACGCCTCGGGCCGTGATGGCCGCCAGGTGAGGCAGCCTCCCCTGGGTCAAGAGGGGCTCCATCACCTCAAAGGTGGCCCCATCCAAGCCGATGATCAACATCTTCAGCCCTTTCCCCATGCCGCTATTCACCTCCCCGCGAAGGCCACCTACAGGGGGCTTCCACCAGGCCGACCAGCACCCAGAAAAGGGGGAAGACGGAGAAGGAAAGGAGGCCCCAGGCCACCAGGCCGTGGGTCAAGGCCCCCGTTAACCCTCCCATGACCCCCAGGGCTAAGGGACGTACCAGAGGATGGCTCCCCTGGAAGCCCTTCCACGCCACTCGAAAGGCCTGCCCCAGCAAGAGAAGGAAAAGGGCCAAGGCTGGTATCCCCCCTTCAGAGGCGAAGGCCAGATATAAGTTGTGCACCTTGGGGCTTTTCCCTTCCTCCTCCCAGGTGGAGCCCACCCCAAACTCGGGAGCCCGCAAGGCGAAATTATTCCAGCCCACCCCAAAGGCCGGGTATTCCTCCACCATGGCCAGGGCCGCCTCGTTCAGATCGACCCTCACTTGAAGGGTGTCATAGAGGGTGCCGAATAGTCGCGCCCCGATGAGCCCTGAGAGGGAAAGCGAAAGTCCCGCCAGGATGATGATGAAAGCCATGATGTAGATCAGATTCCGCCAGTTGGCCAGCCACCTCCTGAGGCCCAGGAGGCCAACCAACCCCAGGGATACGAAGAGGCCGATCCAAGCCCCCCGGGTGAAGGTGAAAATCAGGGTTAGCGTGCCCAAACCTAGGAGAGCCAAGAGAAAGCCCCTCTTGAGGCCGGCCTGGGAGGTCAAGATCAGGCTGAGGAGCAGGGGCAGAAGCAACTCCATCCAGTGAGCCAGGCTGGTATCGGCATCCAGGGTGCCCCGCACCCGAAAGAGGGCGCCGCCTCCCACCACCTCCACCTCCCTCACTTCCTCTAACCTCTCTCCCACCAGGTCGGCCAGAGAGCCCAGGTTGCTCTTGGTCACATACTGCGCCAGGCCAGTGAAGGACTGCAAGGCCACCAGGATGAGGAGCGCGGTTATGGCGTAACGGAGCCGCTGAAGATTCCGCAGGTTATTGGCTACATATAGATAGATGAGATAGAGCCGGAAGAAATAAAAGCACCCATCCAGGCTTCTAGTCACCTCCATCCCTTGAAGGGCGGAGAGGAATAACCAGCCGATGAGGCCGAGGGCCAAAAGGTCGAAAGTGGAGAAATGAGGCCTTTTCGCCCTGCCCGTCAATAGACGCCCTAACCAGACCAGATAGACCTCCGCCAGGAGGAGGTCGAAGGTGTAGATGGTTATGGGAGGCCAGGAGAGGGTCTTATTTAAGGGGAAAGCCAAGGAAAGGAGGAAAAGAGGTATCAAGAGCGCATCGGCTCCAGCCAACTCCAGGATCAACACGCCCAGGAAGGAAAGGACCCCTAGAATTCCCAAGGAGCCAATCAGGGCGCCGGAGCGAGAGAAGGTGGAAAGTAAGGTGAAGGCTAAGACTGGCCCCAAAACCATGAGGGCCCCGCTGACGGATATAGATAAGGCCTTGGCTTTAAGTCTGGCCCTGCTCGATGCCATCTTCTAATCCAGGTAGCCCAATCCAGATAGACGAGCCTCTATCTCCGCCCGTTCCCCCTCGGTGTAGACCCCTTCCCCTTCCCTCGAGATAGCCTCTTCGACCTCTTCATATCGGGGCGGGTTCCCCTCCTGGAAGGAAGGAGCGAACACTTCTTTCAACACCTTTCCATCCATGTCGCTAGGGATGGAAAGGCCCAACAAGTACAGGATAGTGGGAGGTAGGTCGACGATGGAGGCCCCTTCTACCTCCACCCCTGGCAAGAAAGGCTCCCCCCTCATCATGAGCAGGCCGTCCATACGGTGGGTGCCACTCATCA
>CAYUAM010000026.1:0-12982 GCA_964442805.1 uncultured Anaerolineales bacterium
CCCGCCTCTACGAGGTGCCCCCAGAGAGGCAGAGAAACCAGATCGAACGTTACTTGGAGATGTTGGGACTCTGGGAGCGGCGGCACGAGCCGGTAGGGGCCTTCTCCAAAGGGATGAAGCAGAAGATGGCCATCGCTAGGGCCCTCTTACATGAGCCTAAGGTCCTCTTCCTGGATGAGCCCACTGCCGCCCTGGACCCCGAGGCGGCCAAGATGGTGCGCGATTTCATCGCCGAGTTGGGGAAGGAGGGACGTACCATCTTCCTCTGCACCCATAACCTGGATGAGGCGGATCGCTTATGCCACCGCATCGCTGTCATCCATCAACACCTCATCCAGGTAGATACCCCGGAGAACCTGCGGAAGCGCCTCTATGGGAACGAAGTGGCCATTAGCCTCAAAAGTTGGAGCCATGATCTCCTGAGCCTGGTGCGGGCCTTGCCCTTCGTGAAGGAGGCCACGGTAAAGGAGAGGGAGTTGATCGTGGCCCTGGATGACCCCGAGGAGGAAAACCCCCTCTTGGTGCGCCGCCTGGTGGAGGCCGGGGCGGAGGTACAATATGTCCGACCGGTGAGCCACTCCTTGGAGGAGGTCTATATGACCCTGATCAGGGAGGAGGCAGCCCCATGAAAGTTTGGACCATCATGGACAAGGAGTGGGCGGAGGTCTTCAAGAACCGGCTGGTGCTCTTCACCGTGACCTTCCTCCCCCTGATCTTCCTGGCCATACCCTTGATTATGCTCTATGTAACCGCTCGGGCCGATATCTCGGAGATGGAGGAGATGCCCCAGGCCTTACTGCGCAACCCCGCTTTTTCGGGCATGACTCCTCAGGAACTGATGCAGGCCATCATGGTCAACCAGTTCATGCTCTTTTTCTTGCTCTTGCCTCTGGCCATCCCCATGACCATCGCCGCCTATAGCGTCGTGGGGGAGAAGACGGAAAGGAGCCTGGAGCCCCTCTTGGCCACCCCCATCGCTACTTGGCAGTTGTTGTTGGGCAAGAGCCTAGCCGCCGCCCTGCCGGCGGTGGGGGCCACCTGGCTCTCCTTTCTCATCCTGGCCTTGGGGAGCCGTTTCCTGGTGGTGAGCGAAAGGGTCTATGGCCTGATAGTAAGCCCCACCTGGCTCCTGGCCATCGGGCTGCTCTCCCCCCTCCTGGCCATCCTGGCGGTAACGGTAGGGGTTATCGTCTCCTCCCGGGTCAACGACCCCCGGGCGGCGGAGCAACTAGGCATGGTGGTGATCGTTCCCATCTTGGGCCTCTTCTTCGCCCAGATGGCGGGATTGCTCTTCCTCGATTCCCGACTCACCCTTTTGCTCGTAGTAGCCATGGCCCTCCTAGATATGGGCCTCTTATGGCTAGCGGTGAGCCTCTTCCAAAGGGAGACCATCCTCACCAAATGGAAGTAGTCAGGAGCCGGGGTTGACCTCAAGGCTCTCTTGCCTTTCCGGCTCACTCATAAACCAACAGGTCGTGGCCACCTACGAGGGCCTTTAGGAGGGTGAAGGGACAGAACGCTTTCGTGGCCTCATCACCTCCAAAACTGGCCATAGGGGTGCTGGCCCATCAGGGGTCTCCCTTCGGCGTAGCGGCTCAGGCGGAAAGGGGTGATATCCACCGTCTCGGCTCGACCCTTGGTGATGAGTTCGGCCAGGCAGGCCCCCACCGCCGGGGCGATCTTGAAGCCCGTGCCAGAGAAGCCCACGGCCACATAGAAGCCTTCCGGCCCGACCTTATCTATAATAGCCCGCTGGTCCGGGGTGAGCCCATCGCAGCCGGCCTGCCCGCTGGCCAGGCCCGCTTCCCTCATGGCCGGTATCCGCTGACAGATGCGCTCGCCCAGCCTGGGAACGAACTCCTGGTCGACCCGCTCCCGATAGTTATCCGGGTCCACTCCGATCTCGTTGCTATCCTCCAGCCCGGCCAGGGTGAGGTTCCCCGTCTCCGGGCGAAAGTACTGAGTGGTGATATCGTCGATGACCGCAGGAGGGGGCTCCGCCAGTTCCGGCGGTCGTTTCAAGTAAACCACCTGATGGCGGAACCCCTGGATGGGCAACTCAATCCCTACCATGGCCCCTATATGGGCCCCCCACGCGCCGGCTGCGTTCACCACAGTGGGGGTGACGATGGCTCCCTTGTCCGTTACCACCTGGCTAACGCGCCCGGCTTGGGTGCGGATGTCGATGACCGTCGTTTCCTGAAGCAGTCGTACGCCCATCTCCCGGGCTTGCCCCAGCAGGGCAGCGGTAGTGCTGGTGGGGTCGGCGTAGCCGGAATTCGGCTCGTAGGCGGCGATGTCGAAATCGTCGGTGCACAAATAGGGCATCAACTGAGCCACCTCTTCCGCTGAAATCAACCGGGTGTCGATGCCGATGCGCTGCTGCATAGCCACGTTGGCCCGCAGGTTGTCCGCTAACTTCCGCGGCACTAGGCGCAGGAAGCCGGTGCTTCGGAAGCCGCAATCGTCACCGACCACCTCCGACCAATTTTTAAAGTAGCCGAAACTGACCCAGGCCAGACGGCACTCGGGCTCGTTGTCGTAGTGCATACGCACCAGGCCCGACGATTTCCCCGTGGCCCCAGCGGCCAGGAAACGCTTTTCTACCACCATCACTTTCTTAACGCCGGCCTTGGCCAGGTGATAGGCGATGCTGGCCCCCATCACCCCCGCACCGATCACGACCACGTCTGCTACCTCAGACATAGCGCCTCTCCTTCCCCATGTTGATATCGTGTTTGTATATTCCGCAGAATCGCAGGGTGTGTTTTAGATTATAGACCAAGAACAGGATGAACGCTGGTGACCAGATATAGTCCGCCATGATGTAGATGCAAAGAGGGGTAAAACCAATCTTGGGGTCAACCTCGTGCCGATGAACAGATAAAGCTTGACTTGGGGGCCAGGTAGAGGCTTAACGCGCAGTAGGATGTCGGAGGCCAGAAGGCAGAGAAGATAACTAGTGCTATTGTATTCGGTCATACGTCTGTTTGAGACTCTATTCTTATTTTGCTCTAACGACCCTCTATGGGGGTATGACCTGGAGCAACCAAACATCTGCCCCACGGAACCTTTTGCGCTCCAGTCTTCTAGAGTTCTGAGTTAGAAAATCGAGGAACTCTGGGTGCGGCTTGCTCCTAACCCGTATTATGAACCATATGTAAGAAGGGTTCTTGGAGTCGATTACCCTCCTGGTCTCGTCTATATCTCGCTCTTGGCAAGCGAGAAGATCAACGCCTCTGGTGGAATCCATTTTCGAGAAGTAATAGTCGAGGCTGAGTTCCCCTTGGGCACATCCGATGATCAACGAGTTCTTATATAGGGTATCCTGCTCCACAATATACTCCACCACCTCCCGCCATTGCTCCTTTTGGGGCAGAGAGTAATAGCGTCGAACAAAGATGAGGTCGCCGAGGAATAAGCCTATTAACATTAGGGCAACAGCCATCTGGCTTCTTGCTTTAAATGGTAACTGAGTAATCGCCCGAGATAACAGGAGATACGCAGGAGGCAGAGAGATGATGAGATATCGGAAGACCAATGCCGAGGCTGAGATGATGGACTTAATAAACGTACCAATGAAAGGAATAACAAACCAAAGGGGCAAAAGTATTCCTGGGGAGAGAGGATCTATCCTCAGATTCCTGGCCCCTTTAACTACGAGGCTGCGGATTAGGAGGTACAGGTATAACCACATCACGACTGGCAATAATATTGCTGATCGGTTAAATAAGAATTCTAAATAGGAGAGAAAGGAAGATATTTCGGGTGGCTTTGGCCAAAATTCCTTCTTTCCCAAGTCTTCCAGCATCATGGGCAGCCAGGGTAGATAAAGGAGGGCAAGGGTTAGATAGATGATGGCCATCTTTAGGAGAACACGAGGTTTCCTTATGAAGATCGCCGCCGCCGCTAACCCTTGCAGCGCAACCAGATAGAGACCGAAATAGTGCAAGTAAGCACAGGCAGTTGCGGCGGCCAGATATAAGCCCGCTGTACGGTAGGGTGGGCTATCCCCCTTTTGGAAGGCCCTCATCATGGATATCCAGAGATAAACAGTCAAGGTAGAGAATAGAAATAATAGCGAATAGGCGCGTGCCTCCTGGCTGTAGTAGATGGGGCACCAGGCTACTGCCGTTAAGGCGGCTGCTATCAGGCCCTCCCTATAGGAATAGAGTTGAGTGGCAAGAAGATACATCATAGGGATGGCAAGGACCCCTGCCACTGCGGAGGGAAATCTCAAGGCGAACTCGGAGTCACCCAGGTACTTCTCAACGAAGAATAGGAGTATGGCCAGTCCAGGGGAGTCCAAATTGGGGCGGACGCCCCGCTCGATTACCATACCCAGGTTGGGGAAACTGCTCCTGAACCACTGGGCTAGTTCATCGTACCATAACGATTCGTGCCCCAAGGAAGGGATCCTCAGCAGTGAACCAACTAGAATGATTAGGAGTAATAGGGGTACAACAATCCTGATGTCAGTATCTCTCTGTAGTGATTTCATAAGACCTACATTTCGCAGATAGATGGCATAAGCCTGAAATCACCTGTTTGAGCGTTAGAATACACAAGGGAACCAATCTATCAAAGCGAAGCAGAAAACTCTACGAACCTTGGTACAAGTGAAAGAGAAAAACGTCAACTTGTACCTTCACCCAGGAGCAGAGGGACTCTAAGAACGTCTAGAACTTCCTTTTGCTGCATGTGGGGAAAACGATAAAGCCTGCCCTCTCTCTTTGATCGCCAGTTTACTCCAAGACGAATACGTCGTCAACCTAAACCACGGCTCGTGGCGACTCATTCCGCAAGCCTTAAGGTCCTTCTGCCCCGGTATGTGGCCCTTTCGCTTCCATCAGTCTCAGTGGTCGCCATCTCTTGGCTCATCTTCGCGCTTGATTTGCCCCCTTTGCCTCGGGGTTGTATAATATAAAGTTGTCTTTTCACTTCATCGGGGAGATGGTCGTCCTATGCCCATCTATGCGTACGAGTGTCGGAATTGTCGGCTCAACTTCGAGAGGATGCAGTCGATCACTGAAGAACCGGTAAAGATATGTCCCCGCTGCGGGGGGCAGGTTCGCCGGGTGGTCCAGCCGGTAGGGATCATCTTCAAGGGGGCGGGCTTCTATATCACCGATAACCGTCAGATTTCCGCCCCGGAGAAGGGCGGCGAATTGAAAGAAGGAGAAAAAGCCTCGAAGAAGGTGGGCTCGGAAGAGTCATAGGGGCGGGCAAAGCCATGCCCTTTTTAGGCGGGGCTAAAGTTGAAAGGTACCGCTGGCGGGAACAACTTTATAGCGATAGTTGGTAACGTAGGTCAGAAGCCTCTTTTCCAAGGCCGACCATTCTTCGCTCTCCAGGATCTTCCTCATGGTCTCGCGGTCCTTGGTGACCCCTCCGGAGAGCATCTGGGGGCCGTTGCCGGCCAAGGTATACCAAGCCTCAGTGGGCTGGATGCCTAGTTTAGCCAAGGCGGGGGCAAACTCCCGGGACAAAAACTCCATATAATCGGCCTCTTTCCCAGGTTGAATATCCCAGGTCATGAGTAGTTTTATCATGATCTCCCCCTCTCCTTAAAGATATCAGAGGAAGGGAGATTCGGCAAGTGAGGGCAAGATGAGGGCCGTGGTGCAGAGGGTGAAAGAGGCCTCCGTCTCCGTTGGAGACGAGGTGGTGGGGAGGATCGGGACGGGGCTGGTAATCCTCCTAGCGGTGGCCCAGGGAGATACGGAGAGGGAAGCCAGATATTTGGCGGATAAGATTGCCCACTTGCGTATCTTCGCCGACAAGGAGGGGAAATTCAACCTTTCCGCCTTGGAGGTGGGCGGCCAGGCTTTGGTGGTCTCCCAGTTCACCCTTTACGGGGATACGCGACGGGGACGCCGGCCCAGTTTCACCTCCGCTGCCCCTCCCCAGGTGGCTGAGCCCTTGATAGAAACATTTGCCTCTTATCTGCGCGAAACCGGGTTCAAGGTGGAGACGGGACGGTTTGGGGCCATGATGCTGGTCCAGTTGGTAAACGAGGGCCCGGTAACCCTCATCTTGGATACAGAGAGGCCTTGACCTTCTAAAGGGCCGTCATATTCTACAGAGACTCTTGGGTAACCTCTTGGACTATCCTCTTCACCCAGTCGATCCCTTCAGCAATAAAGACCTCATCTTCGGTATATTGAGGGGTATGCTCGAAGACAATGGTGGGGGAGGGCGCTCCTTTGAGGGCAGCATGCAGGATGGCAGGGATATCGGCCCACCCTTCCTGGGGGCTCTGGGAAGGGTGGACGGGCACGTGGTGGAACTCCCGATACATCTTCAAGGTGGCGTTGTAGACATGGATCAGCGAGGTGTGAGGGGAGAGGGCCTCGGCGAAGGCTAAGGGGTCGAAGTCGTGAAATAGGGCGGTGAGGTGAAGGTGGCCGATATCCAAGCAGAAGCCCAGGCGAGGATGAACCTGAAAGATCTCTAGAAACGATTCCGCCCGATGGAAGTAAGGGTTAGGTCCCACGTTCTCCAGGAGGACGGGAACTCCCATCTCCTCGCTCCAGGAGGAAAGCCGCGCGCAACTATCCTGGGCTAGGGCCAGGATATCCTCCTCACCCAGGCCCGCTGTGGGCTGCCATATGACCGAGGGTAGATGCCCCACCACGTAGAGGGCCCCATATTTCACCGCCGTCTCCATGGTTCGCCGCAGGGAGGCAAGGGTGGTCCCCCGCCTGTCCTCGTCGGGGTCGGTGAGGAAGGGGAAGTCGAAATCGGGGGGCCGGGGCAGGGGGTCGTGAAAACCATAGGTCAGGCCCTGATCAAGGGCGAACTCCATCACCTTCGGTAAAGAGCGCTCGTCGAAGAAGCCGATCTCCAACTGCCGAAAGCCATACCGGACAAGGGTGTCTAGTTTGGAGAGATCTCCTCTTATGGCGCTGGTGGAGATGGCGAACTTTATCATGATGATGGGATGATAACATGGTCGGCTCCTCCCTGCAACGATCCTCGGTCTAAGGGTTGCCATCATGGCTTAGGAACCATAAAATGATGGGCTGGCAAGGGAGAAGGAAGCCCTCTCTGGTAGGTCGTCGAAAATTTAGGAAGGAGGTCTCTTCATGGCCCTAGCGAAGATGGGCGAGGCCGAACTGCGGAGGTATCTAGATTTCCTGCTGCGCCACTATCGGTTGGTGGACGCCTATTGGTTCCTGGCGGTGGAGGATACCTTCGGGACCGAGGCGGCGGTCAAACTCAACGAGGATATCTGGGCCCACATGGGCATCATCGCCGCCAAGGAGATAAAGGAGAGGTTCCCCATCAAGGGGGAAGGGGTAGCCGCAGTCTTGGAGGCTCTCTCCTACTTCCCTTGGACCATGATCACGGGCTATGAGATAGAGCGGAGAGACGAAAAGGCGACCATTCGGGTGCCCCATTGCCCTCCCCAGGAGGCCAGGTTGAGACACGGCCGAGGCGAATTCCCTTGCCAGGCCATGCATATGGGCGAGTTCACCAACTTCGCTCGAGTCATCGATGAGAGGGTGGAGGTGCGCTGCCTCATGGCCCCTCCCGACCCCCACCCCCAGGACCTCTGGTGCCAATGGGAACTGTCCCTAAAGGAGAATTGAAATTGGCCTCCCAGTAGGCCGAGAGGGCCGAGTTTGTACATAAACGAAGAGACGCCATCGAGGTGGCGTCTCTCCTGCGTTTGCCTTCTAGAAACCTTTCTTCTTATCCACCACGTTAAGCAAAGGCTCCCCAGCCAGATAGCGGCGCAGGTTCTCGCAGAACAGGTCGGCAGCCCGCTCCTGATAGTGGGGAGTAGCCGAGGAGACATGGGGAGAAAGGATGACGTTATCCAGTTCCCAGAGTTCGCTCTCCTGGGGCAGGGGCTCCTCCTCGAAGACGTCGAGGCCCGCTCCCGCTATCCACCCCTCTTGGAGGGCCTGGATGAGGGCCCCCTCGTCTACTACCTCCCCTCGGGAGATGTTAACTAGGTAGGCGCTGGGCTTCATGGCCCTGAGTTCTTCCTTCCCCATCATCCTTTTAGTTTGAGCGGTGAGAGGCACGGAGACGACCACGAAATCGCTCTCCTTCAACATCTCCTTAAGTCGAGGCGGTGGGAAGAGGCCATCTAATAGGGCTCCCTGGGGGTCTCCCGTATCTGGAAGCCGATAACCCTTGTCTTCCCTATCTTGGATGGCGCTATCCATGGCCAATACCTTCATACCGAAGGCCTTGCAGAGGCGGCCCACCTCTCGCCCTATGCTGCCATAGCCCAGGATGCCTACCGTCTTATCCCGCAACTCCTCTCCTCTCAGGCTCACCCAGCGGTCGGCGGGCCACTCTTTGCCCTTCTTCAATTCCCACATCTTGGGGAAACGGCGGCTGAAGGCCAGCATGGAGGCCAGGACATATTCGCCGATGGGGGTGGCGTGGATGCCGCTGACAGTGGTGATGATGACATCGCTCTCCATGATGGGGTGGCCCAAGAAGCCTTCTAGCCCGGCGGTGATCAGTTGCACCCACCTGAGGCGGGGGGCTCGGCTCAGGTCGAAGGGGCGGTCCCAGACAAAGACCACCTCCGCCTGAGGCAGATGCTCTAGGAATTGCTCTTCCCCTTCCACCAGGTCGAGGTCGATGCGGGGCGAAACCCCTCGCACCTCCTCCCATTGTTTTTCTTCCATGCGGAAGGGGCTCAAGACCCTGACCTTCATCTCTGACCTTTACCTCTCCTTTTTGGCCCAGTCATAGGGGATTTGGTCGGTATGGGGAGGCAGGCGGTATTCGTCGGGAGAGTCGTAGTTGTAAAGTTCGGTGGGCACGTTCACCATCAGGGTCAGGCCCGGCCCCAGGCCCTTGAAGCCGTGCATCACCAAGGGAGGGATCTTTATCAGGAGGGGGTTCAGGGGGCCGATGAAGAATTCGTTGACTTCCCCTTTAGTAGGGGAGCCCTCTCGGCCGTCATAGAGGGCCACCTTGGCCATCCCTTGAAGGCAGGCGAAATGGTCGGTTTGATGGCGGTGGTAATGCCAGGCCTTCACCATCTCGGGGTAAGCGGCGGTCACGTAGACCTGCCCAAATTTCTCGAACTCCTCCCAGTCGGAACGAAGGATCTCCATCAGATACCCCCGCTCATCGGGGATTAGCCTTAACTTCCTCGTGGTAACCCCTTCGATCATCTGTCCCCCTTCCTAGATTAAATCGGCGATCTCTATAAGCCGGTTTATTTTCTGGCATCCCAGTTCCTGCTGGGAGCCCTCGCGGTCCAGGAGGATGGCCTTGAGCCCGGCCTTCTCCGCCCCTTGCACATCGTTATTGTAATCATCGCCGACGTAAACGGCCTCTTGAGGGGCGACCCCCACCTTCCTCAAGGCTGCCAGGAATATGGCCGGGTGGGGCTTCTCCACCCCCACCTCCGCCGAAGTGATCACTAGGTCCAGGTTCAACCCCAATCCTCTACATAGGTCATCTATATTTCGCGGGGCGTTGGAGATCATGCCCACTATGAACCCCCGGGAGCGAAGTTGAGGAAGGAGGGTCAAGGCTTCAGGATCGGGATAAAGCCTTTCGTCGAAAAAGCCTTCGTATATCTCCTTGATGTAGGTCGAATGATCCCCTTCTACCCCTGCTTGGCCCAAAAGATAGCCGTAGAAATATTCCCAGAAAGGCCTGTTCCTCTCCGCGGCCATGGTGGCGAAATCCGGATCTTCCCGAACCTTTTCGGCCAAATGGCTCTCCCACCCCTCTAGGATGGCGGCCACTTTCTCTGGGGAGACCTCTATCCCTAACCTAGCCAGCCTTCGCCAGAGTTGTATATGGGGCTCCTCTCGTTCCCAGAGGATGAGCGTCCCGAAGGCGTCGAAGAAGATGGCTCTAAGGGACATCAGCCACCTCGCACTACCAGGAGTAACTCGGTGAGGATCACGGCCGCCAGGAGCAAGAGGACGTTAGTCCAGTTCAGGGCTTCGCTCATCCTCAGCCAAGCGCAAAGGGCGAAGAAGAGGGCTACCAGACCCCCCCGGCGGCCGGGACGAAGGCTGCTCTGCCCCAACCCCTCGCCTCGACGGGATTCTATGAGCAGGAAGGGAGGGTAAAGGGTGAAGGAGAGGGCTAGGAAGAAGAGGGCTAGGAAGAGGAGCCGCACCACCGTTCGCCGAGGCTCGAGGGCCCAGGGGTCAGTGGCCATCACCAGGTAGATCAGCCCTGCCCAGGTAACCACCGCCAGAGCCAGGGAGATGACGATTTTCCGTCCCATGCTTCCCATCGTCCCGCATTATACCCCAACAAGAAGGTGAGGACAAGGTTGGTGGACGGGAGGGCTTGTGGTATAATGAACGGCGTGAAATATGTCATCGGCATCACTGGCAACCTCGGCAGTGGAAAGAGCAGCGTCCTGCATATGTTGGAGAAACTAGGGACCAAAGCCATCGATGCCGATAACCTGACCCATGAGGTCATGGCTCCGGGGACACCCGTCTGGCGAGCCGTAGGGGAGGCCTTCAGCCCCGACATCATAAAGGGAGAGGAGATCGACCGGGAGAGGTTGGCGGCCATCGTCTTCTCCGATGAGGAGGCCCTGCGGAGATTGGAGGCCATCGTCCACCCCGCGGTGGAAGAGGCGATCTGGCGGATGGTGGCGGGGGCCGCGGAGAAGGTAGTGGCTATCGAAGCCATTAGGCTGGTGGAGAGGGGGGCCTACCAATTGTGTGATGAGTTGTGGGTGGTGACCTGCTCCCCGGAAAAACAAAGGGCGCGCCTCCTAGCCCAAGGACGCTACAGCGAAGAGGAGATAGAGCAGCGATTAAAAGCCCAGGGGCCGGAGGCTGATAAAGTCGAATTGGCCGATGTGATAATTGATAACTCGGGAAGCGAGGAGGAAACTTGGAAGCAGGTGAAGAGAGAGTGGGAGAGGGTACAAAGGAGGTTACCATGATGACTTCTGTCAAGGGTTTCATAAGCCGTCATCCCCGCATTTCTGCCTGGGTCGCCCTAGCCGTAGGGATGGTGATCATGTTGGTGATAGCCGCCCGTGACGTGGGCCTCCTGCCTGGTCAATGGGTGGCCTTGATAGTGACCACCATACTGGTGGCCGGCCTTTGCGTCTGGATCATATATCTGGAGTGACCATCGAGGGACCTCCCCCGCAGAGACCTTCATAGTCGAGCCTGGAGGGCAGAGCATTTCGCCCTCCCCTTTTATCCCCCAAACCTTAAAATTATCCCCACTATTATTAAGATTTTCAATATATATATTGACAAGGTTAAGCATCAGTGTTAGAATATTGCTGACGGGGGGATCATAAACCCTAGGGGGTAAAAGATGAGTGCCAAGGTGATGGTGGGGGGTTATCAGATAATGCTTTTGATCCAGCGAGAACCCCGAAGGGTAGGTGGCACCCATTTGGAGAGGCTATACCGTGGCCAAATCTTGAGCGAGGAACTGGAGGTGGCTCGGATTAGGGCGGAGAGGCAGGCGAGGCTCTTAGGGGCTCTTCGTTGATGGCAAGGGAGGGTCCTGCGCGTGGTGAGCGTTAAGCCGAAGCGGTGCCGCCGGCAAGATTTAGGGTAGGTGTTGACTACTCTCCCCTTTAACGGCCATCTTATAACTAGTTAGGCGGGTGGTCATGGGGAAGGAGGGTTCGATGTATACGGTCATGGGAAGGTGTCCAGTATGCTCCGGCAACCTAGTGGTTACCAGGCTCTATTGTCCCAGTTGTGATTCGACCATAGAGGGCCACTTTGAGTTGGGCCGCATCTTTCGACTCGATCCGGAACAGATGAGGTTTGTAGAGACCTTCATCCGCTGCGAGGGGAAGATCAACCGAATGGAGGAGGAACTGGGGCTCTCCTATCCCACAGTGCGTGCCCGGCTCAATGAGGTCATACGCGCTTTGGGCTATCAGGTACCAGAGGAGGAGCCGGTAACCCCGGAGAGGCGACGGGAGATCCTGCAGCAGTTGCAGGAGGGCAAGATCACCGCCCAGGAGGCGGTGGAACTGCTAAGAGGTAGATAATGCGGGGCGGCAGAAGAGAGGGAGGCTTACGCCCCTTCGACCTATCTAGGGATATGGGCCCAGTGACGGACCTCTTGGAGGTGGCCTTCGGCGAGGGTTTGAGCGCCGAAGGGGAAGAGGCCGTACGGACCATGAGGGCCATGGCCCGCTTTGGCCCCTTCCTTTGGCTCCTCTCCCTCTTGGGGCTGGATGGCTTTCTCTCCGGCTACGTTTGGGAGGAGGGAGGCCGCCTAGTGGGTCACGTTACTCTGAGCAGGGATCGGCTAAGGGGGGGCTATCTGATCAGCAACTTGGCGGTGGACTCTCGGTTTCGCCGCCGGGGCATCGCCAAAGGGTTGATGAGGGCAGCCCTCGAGGAGGCCAAGGATGGGAGAGCCCCTTGGGTGGCTTTGGAGGTCCGTCGCAACAACGAGGCGGCCAAGAGCCTCTACCGAGGTTTGGGCTTCCAGGAGGTGGATGCCTTTTCTCTCCTGCGCATGGATGGGATAAGGCCAGTGGATTTCGTGTCCCACCCCGATTTCCAGATAAGGGCGTTCGGGGAGGGGGAGGAGAGGGAGGCCTATCGGTTATGGCGAGGGGTTTTGCCCAAGGAGGCCCTCTGGCTGGGGGTGAAGGGAGCGTGGCGTCCCCAGGGAAGTAGTCGCCTCTCCCGGTGGTTGAGTTTTGGGCGCTGGAGGTGGCATGGTTGGGTGGCGGAGAGAAAGGGGGAAATTTTAGGCCTCTTGAGCCTTCGGGCCTCTTACGGTTCTGGCCCTCACCGTTTGCGGATGGTAGTGCATCCGCAAAGGCGAGGGGAGGTGGAGGAGAGCCTCCTCACCAGGGCCCTCTCCCTGATGGAGGCCGGCCCCCAAAGGAGGATAGTGGCTGAACTCTACCCTTCCTACGCCCAGGTGCGGGAGGCGTTCGAGAGGTATGGCTTCACTGAGGTGGAGACGCTGGAGCGCATGATCTTGAAATGGGAGGAGGGAGATGACCACATTGGAGGAAAGGATGCAGATC
>CAYUAM010000027.1:0-12967 GCA_964442805.1 uncultured Anaerolineales bacterium
CACCCCGGCCCGCCTCAAATTCCTGCGCCAGGAGTCCACCGAGGCCAAGCATATAGCCGCCCTGGTGACCCGCTACGACATGGCCTACCCACATATACGCTTCACCCTCCTCTGCGATGGGAAGACCCTCTTCCGCTCCACCGGCAGCGGCGAACTTTACGATGTCCTGGTGGAGGTCTATGGCTTGGAGACGGCCGGCCAGATGTTGAAGGTGGGGCCAGAGACCATGGAGGCCATCGAGGTCAGCGGCTATGTAGGTTCTCCCCAACTCCATCGAGCCAGCGGGGAGCATATCACCCTCCTCATAAATGGCCGCTGGGTGCGCGATCAACTTTTGAGCCACGCCATCAAGGAGGCCTATCACACCCTCCTGCCGGTGGGACGCCAGCCAGTGGCCGTCCTCCGGGTGGACCTCCCCCCCCAGGAGGTGGACGTCAACGTCCACCCGGCCAAGGCCCAGGTCAGGTTCCAGAGGAGCGGCGAGGTCTTCTCCGCCGTCCAACGGGCCGTGCGCCACGCCCTGACCAAGGCCCCCATCCCAGCCCTCTCCCGCCCCGCCCCTCCCCTGGAGCGGCCCCAGTCCTTGAGACAGCCCCCCCTCGGTCAATTGGCCTTGGAGGTGCAACGGACCGAGGAACCCCTTCAAAGGGGGGGCAAACTCCCTCCCCTGCGGGTCTTGGGACAACTGGGGCGCACCTATATCATCGCCGAAGGGCCGGAGGGGATGTACCTGATAGACCAGCATACCGCCCATGAGCGGGTGCTATACGAGCGGCTCCTGGCCGAGCGGGCTCAGGAGGCCGTCTCTTCCCAAAGCCTCCTGGAGCCCCTCGCCCTCGAACTCGCCCCCCAGGAGGCGGTTTTGGTGGAGGAGAAACTGGACACCTTGAGGAGATGGGGCTTCGACATAGAGCCCTTCGGTGGCCAGACCTATCTCCTGCGGGTCATCCCTGTCGTCCTCAAGGAGGCCGACCCGACTCAGGCCATAAGGGAGATGCTCGAGGAGGCCTCTCAGAGCGGCCACTGGGAGGAAGGGTTCATCATCAGCCTGGCCTGTCACGGGGCGGTCAAGGCCGGACAGAGCCTGAGCCAGGAAGAGATGCGAGAACTGGTGAGACAGTTGGAGGAGACCGGTTCCCCCCGCACCTGCGCCCATGGCCGCCCCACCATGATCCACCTCAGCGCCGAGGAACTGGCTAGGGAGTTCGGGAGGAGGTCTCCCTGATGGAGAATAGCGAATTTGAACGCCTGCGGGCCGAACTGGAACGCACCAAGGAACAGTTGGCCCGCGCTCAAGGGCTCATCACCCTGGGCCACCTGTCCGCCCAATCTGCCCATCGGCTCAATAGTTGCCTGGCCGTCATCGGCGGCTACGCCCAACTCCTTCTAGAACGGGAAGACCTCGATGAGGGGTTAAGGGCCACCATTCAGAAGATCGACCTGGAGACGGAGAAGGCCGCCGAGATAATCAGGAAATTGAGCGACTTGGCCAAGGAAGCAAGGGTGGGGCCGCCGGGAGAGGGTTAACCTCGGCCCTATTCGACCGGCCGGTAGACATTCCCCTCCCTTCGGAACCTCCGATAGTTGAACTTGTCTCCTCTCTTGGCAGCCAGGGAATCGAGGATGGTTTCGATCTTAAGATAAACCTCGGGGCAGAAGGTAGTCCGCTCCCTTTTAACACCCCTATCGGCCAAGAGCCACTCCTGGTAATCGCCGCAATTTCCGGATGCGTACTCGATGAGATATCCTTGGATGCCGCAGATGAAGAGGGGAAGGAGGATGGCCCGCGCCGAGAAGGGACAGAGGCAGAGGATAACTTTCCTGAGCCTACCCCTCTCCAAGGCTGGCATCATCAAGTCATGGGCGATGTCATAGGCCGAGGTCATGATGTGCAGGCTAGCCCCTGCCTCCAGGGCTTTCCGGCCCAAGAGGGCCATATTGCATCCCCGGCAAGGGAGGGGTGGCTCCTTACCTAGTTGAGGAAGATAGGAACAGAGGTGATTCGCCCGTTCCGCCGGGCAACCCTCCCGGGGCTTCTGGCAGAAACCTAGGGCCAAGAGGCCCCCTTCGGCGACCATCTGGCCCAGGAACTCCTCCTCAGCCTCCCCGAAAAGGGTGGTGATATCCCCCTCCCTCCTCCCTTGGCGCAGGAAGCGCCGATAATCCAGGATTCCTCGCCAGACATGGCCGGGGTGGCGCAGGATCGCCTTCCTGAAAAAAGCCCAGGCGTAGGCCCGGGGCAGGCTCCGATAGGAGACCTCCCAAACCTGGAGCCCCAGGAATCGCCTCTCATCGAGGTAATGGAATAGCCTTTCCAGCAAGGCCATAGTCTCCTGCGTGAACTCAGATGCTAGAGATATATCCTGTGGGGGTTAAATGCGGAAAGGGTAAGGGCGAGGCAGCCAAGACCTAGGCCCCTTCGCCTAACATGTCGAGGATTTGTTTGGCCATAGTCTGGCGGTTGCTCATGGTCACCTCTAACACTTTGACCGCCGGATGGGCCTTTATCATCTCCACCCAGGGGTGGTATCCCGCCATCACCGTGGCCAAGACCATCTTCTCCCCTTCTATGGCCTCGAAGACCGCCGCCCGGAAGGCCTCAGAGAAGAGTTCCATCTTCCCGATCTCATCTATCACCACCAGGGGGTAGCACTCCAGGGCCCGTTTCAGGGCCGCTACCCCCACCTCTTCCAGCTCCTTCAGGTTGACCCCGTATCTGCTCACCCGTGGCTGGCCCTTGATATCCACATGGGCCAGGACGCCCTCTTGGCCATCCAGGGTCACGATCTTGAAGCCCTGGCGCTGGCCCCCTTCCCTTACCTCCTCGGTATAGAAACCGCCCGCTTGGCCGCCCAGGTTTTCCACCACCTCCTTGATGATGGTGGTCTTCCCCACCCCTGGACGGCCCCTCAAAAGGATGGTGCGACCCACTCTCTCCCCCACAATCGCGGGGGCCTTCGCCCCCCTCGCCAACCCTAGAGGGCTCACTCCAACTCGCTCAAGGCCTCCTCGAAGATGGCCAACCCTTCATCGGCGGTTTTGGCGTCGATGGTTAAAGCCGGCATCATGCGGATGGTGCTGTGGCCACAGCCTAATATGAGGAGGTTTTTCTCGAAAGCGCTCTGGATCACCTGGTCCCTCAAGGCCGGGGCTGCCTCCTTCGTCTCCTTATCCTTCACCAGCTCCAGCCCGATCATCAACCCCTTGCCCCGCACGTCGCCGATGGTGGGATGACGCTCCTTCAGGGCCTCCGCCTTCTGGAGCATATACTGGCCCATCCGCACCGCGTTCTCTACCAGCCCCCCTTCGAGCAGCCTGATGGTAGCCAAGGCAGCAGCGCAACAGACCGGGTTCCCCCCGAAGGTGTTGCCGTGAGCCCCCGGCGGCCAGGTCATCAACTCCCTCCGAGCCACCATGGCTCCCAAGGGCATCCCCGAGGCTATCCCTTTGGCGATGGTCACTATGTCAGGCACCACCCCCCAATGCTCAATGGCGAACCACCTTCCGGTCCGTCCCATTCCCGTCTGGATCTCGTCGTCCACCAGGAGGATCCCATATTTATCGGCCAAGGCCCTCAAGCGGGGATGGAACTCCGGCGGGGGAACGATGTAGCCTCCCTCCCCCTGGATGGGCTCCACGAAGATGGCCGCCACCTCCTCCGGGGGCACCGTCAGCCCAAATATGTACTCTAGGAACTCCACGCAAGCCACGTCGCAACTGGGGTAGTGCAAATGGTAAGGGCAGCGGTAGCAATAAGCGTAGGGGATGTGGGTTACTTCGGACAGCAAGGGGGCGAATCCTCTCCTCTGCACCGCCTTGCTGGCGGTAAGGGCGAGGGCGCCCATGCTTCGGCCGTGGAAGGCCCCCAGGAAGGCGATCATGCGCGGCCGCTTGGTATAATAGCGGGCTAACTTCAGGGCTGCCTCTACCGACTCGGTGCCCGAGTTGGTGTAGAAGAGTTGCTTGGGGTGGTCGCCCGGCACCAGGGAGTTGATCTTCTCCGCCAACTCTATCTGCACTCTATAGTAGAAGTCGGTCCCCGACATGTGGATGAATTTGGCCGCCTGTTCCTGGATGGCCTTCACCACCTCCGGATGGCTGTGGCCAGTGGCCGTCACGGCGACGCCGGCGTTGAAATCGATATACCGGTTGCCGTCCACGTCCCAGGCGATGGAGCCCTGACCATGATCCATGACGAAGGGGTAATAACGGGTATAGCAGGGCGCGATGGCTGCCGCGTCGCGCTCCACGTACTTTTTGGCCTTGGGGCCGGGGATCTTGGACATCTTCGTCTATCCTCCTTTAATAATTCCCCCTCCGATGAGGGGTATCAATTTCACCTGATCGCCCTCCCGCAGGAGGTAAGATTTGCTCCTTTGATGGCCATTGACCATCACCACCGCCACCAGGTCTGAGGGAATGGCGAGTTCCTCCAGGAGTTGATACACCGTCCGGCCAGCCTCCACCGATAACGGCTCCCGCCCCTCAGCATATCGCCTCAAAACCCCTAAAGGGGATATTTCAACTCTCTTCATAGTGTGCAAAGCGGGGTCGCTTTATATGCTCACCAAACCAGTGAGCCCCAGTTCTTCCAATTTCTCCGGGGTAGGGATGCCCTCCTGATCCCAGCCTCGCTGGGCATAATAGAGGTCTAAGAGCCTCTCCACATCTTGCCGCGATACGAACTTCCCCTTTGTGGGCCCGCTACTCACCGGCTCCTTCCAGGTGCGGGGCGGAGGGTAGTCCCACTCTCGCCCGAAGCCAGGGACCTCCCGCGCCCAAAAGGCCCGGGTCAGGTTCCAGACCCGCTCCGAGATCTTCAGGAGATCACCCCAGGAGCGATCCAACCCGGTGACGGCCTTCAAGATCTGAGCATAATAATCCAAATCCAAGCCCAGTTCCACCCACTGGAGCCGACAGGCCCCCAGGCAATCGAAGAGGGGTCGGATATGTTGCAACTCGATCACCCTGGCCACCTTGGCCTCGCTAATCTCGTCCCGGCCCACCTGGAGGTCGTAGGTAACGGCCCAGGAGCGGTTGTGATGGGCGCCCACATCGGCGGTCATGTAGGAGAGGAGCATGGCCGGGGCGTTGCGGGACTCGTAACCGCTCATCTCCAGCCCCTTGACCTGGATGGCGTAATCTTCGCTTCCCTTCCCCCACATCTGGGCGGCGTATTTCACCCCCTGGGCCAAGACCTCCCCTATCCCCTCTCGTTTGGCTATCTTCTCCAGGAGGGCAAAGACCGCCTGCGGGTGGCCAAACCTGAGTTCTAATCCTTCAGTTTCCTCGGCGGTGATGACCCCCTTCTCGAAACATTCCATGGCGAAGGCGACGACGTTGCCCGCGGAGATGGTATCCAGGCCATATTGGTCGCACAGGTAGTTGGCATAGGCCACCTCCTCTATATCTGATAGGGCCACGTTAGCCCCCAGGAGGGCGGCGGTCTCATATTCCGGCCCCTCTACGTAGATCTGGTATTTCTGGCTATATGAATATTTCCCGCAGGGGGAGGAGCAGCCGAAGCAAGCCTTGTCGGTAACCACTATCTTCTGGCGCATCAATTCCCCGCCCAAGCCGTCGGCCCCCTCGAAGGCCCCAGTCTGAAAGTTGCGGGTGGGGAAGGTGCCCACCTCGTTGGACCAGAGATTGACCCCCGAGGTTCCCAGCCTGGTCCAAACCTCCCAAATCTGACTGGCCTTGCAGGCCTCGTACATCCGTCGAGAGAGGCGACGATATTCGATCAAATCGGCCACGGGGATAGACCCTGTCCCTCGCACGGCCATGGCCTTAAGCCCCTTGGCTCCCATCACCGCCCCTACTCCGGCTCGGCCCGCTTGGCGGCCGAAGTCATGGCTGATGCAGGCATACCTCACCCCCCGCTCTCCGGCCGGCCCAATGGTGGCGATCTGGAACCCCTCGCTCAGTTCCTCCTTGAGGGCCTTCTCCGCGGTGAGGGCCCCCTGCCCCCAATATTGTTCGGCGGGGCGAAGTTCCGCCTCGCCATCATCCACCAAGAGATAGACTGGCCGAGGGGAGCAGCCCTGGAAAAGGAAGAGGTCATAACCGGCATATTTCATATCGGCGCTAAAATGTCCCCCCATATTGGAATCGGCATACCCTCCCGTGGCCGGAGATTTGGCGGCGAAGGTGGTCTTTCCTGCGCCGGGGATGAGGAGCCCAGATAGGGGCCCCGCCGCCACCACCAATATGTTGTCCGGCCCCCAGGGGTCAACCCCCCTTTCCAATGCACCATACAAGATCCTGGCGGCGAAGCCTCGGCCGCCCAGATAGTCACGGGCCAATGCGGGGTCCAGGGCCTCCTTGGTCACCTCACCTCTGGTCAGATCCACTCGCAATAGGCTTCCCCCATACCCGTTCATCTCTTCCTCCTAGGCTATATAGAGCGCCCCTGTGGCACAGTAGGCCACGCACTCCCCGCCAAGGTTACACTTGAAGGGAGCCTCGAGGTCAGGGTGGGTGAAGATGACCCCTTCCTGACAAGCCTCGACACAGGCCAAACAGCCCGTGCATTCCTGGGCATCTATATAGTAGGCCCCTTTCTGGTCCTGAAGGATACAACCCACGGGACAGGCTTCAGCGCACTCCCCGCATTGGGTGCAGGTGCGCACCTCGAACTTACCCGGCTCCGGGAAATGGGGCACGATAGCCAAGCAAGCCTTATGGGGGTTATTCTCCTGAAAGTGATAGAGGGAACAGGCCAGAAGACAGGCCCGACAGCCGGAACATTTGTCGTTATCCGCTCTAAGATGCATCATCTTCTCCTCGACAAGTCTGACGCCCCAAAAAGATACTCCAATGCGGCAGCAAAGTCAAATTGGACGGTGCGCGTCTAAATCGAGCCAGGCTGGGCTATATCTCCTTGCCCCACTCTACATGTGGCCCTAGGAATCATCAATATTCTATATCTAGTATTCGATGTTTCCTCTCTACAGGTGGATGTCAATTTGGTGGTGCAAAGATGATGAAATTTGACCAAATCTAGGTCATTTTCCCCAAAAATATAGGGAATTTCTATGGTTTTGTGGGTTTTTAGAAACCCATGTGTGATCTTTATGGGGGTAAGCGGATATGGTCAGATGGGGGCTTGATTTTTTGTTCGTTTTATGTTATAATGTAATACTAAAACGTATAAACTTCTCGGAAATTGCCAGAGCCAGGCCAATATTTGCCTTTTCTCATGTCGTTGATTGGATATCCTCAAAATCTAATCGATAGCGTTCTTCCCCGGAGGGTAATTTCCCTTCCGAGGTTTCCCTTCAACCACGAATGTTAATCTTCTAATGGAGGACAGGGTGAGCGTTGAAGTGAGTGGTGAGGCCAGAGAGGAGTTCGAAGAGTTCGAGGACCTCTATCTCTCCCTCTACGAGCAAGATGCTGAGGCCGAGGAAAGGATGGTATTGCCTAAAGAGGAGCCAGAAGGATATGTCGACCTTGACGATATTGGTGTTGACGACACGGTAAGCCTCTATCTGCAAGAGATCAGCCGTATATCCCTCCTAACCGCCCAGGAGGAAGTGGAACTGGCCAGCCGCATGGAACGGGGTCGCGAAGCCCGCAAATGGCTTTCTCAGAATGGCCAGTTAACTCCTGAGGAAAGGGCGGAGATGGAAGCCCTCATCTCCCATGGGGAGGCCGCGCGCCAACATCTAATCAAGGCCAACTTCCGCTTGGTAGTTAGCATCGCCAAGAAATATGTGGGACGAGGGGTCTCCTTCCTAGATCTCATCCAGGAGGGGAACATAGGCCTCATAAGGGCAGTAGAGAAGTTCGATTATCACCGAGGCTATAAGTTCAGCACCTACGCTACCTGGTGGATCCGTCAGGCCATCACCCGGGCTATCGCTGACCAAGGCCGCACTATCCGTGTGCCGGTGCATATGTGCGAGCGCATCAACAAATTGTCCCGGGTCTCCCGCTCCCTGCTCCAAGAGTTGGGGCGGGAGCCCACCTCCGCCGAGATCGGCACCCGGTTGGGCACCACCTCCAAGAAAGTGGAAAAGATCATCGAGATCTCTCAACGCCCCCTATCCCTGGAGATGCCCGTGGGAGAGGAGAAGGATAGCCATCTAGGAGACTTCATCGAGGACGAGAAGACCGTGGCCCCCACCGATGCCGCCTCCTATCAGTTGCTGAAGGAGCAGATGGAGGATATCTTAACCTCCCTTACTCCCCGAGAAGGACGGATACTCCAGATGCGCTTCGGCCTGAAGGACGGCTATAGCCATACCTTGGAAGAGGTAGGGCATAAGTTCGGCGTGACCAGGGAACGCATCAGGCAGATAGAGGCCAAGGCCTTGCGAAAACTTCGCCACCCCTCTCGAAGCCGAAAATTGCGGGATTACCTGGACTGAAGGGAGCGTCCAGCGATCTTTCAGCCGCTGCCTCAGTTGGCAGCGGCCACTTTTTGAAAATATGCAGTTCCCAGAACAGATCACCATCGGTTCCTTCTTCTTCCTCTTCGCGTATGGGGCCTTTCTGGCCACGATGCAACTCGTGGCCGCCCATCAACGCCTGGTGGGCCTCTCCCTCTGGCCCCGCCGCCCTCGGGCCGGGTATTTCTTCTCCCTGGCCCTATTCCTCGCCTCCTATCTCTGGTTCTTCGGCACCAAGGGCTACCAGATATTCTCGCCCGGGCCGGCCAGCAGCGAATTCGCCTTCTTCCTAGGCTGTGGCTTCCTGGCCGCCCTGCTCACTAGCCTCCTCCTCCCCGAACTCATCTCCTCCCTTTCTCCCTATTTCAGGAAGACCAGGCCGGAGAGCCATCCGGGGCAAGGAGGAGGTCGGCTCTATCTTCCTTCCGGCCCCCCTCCCTGGCCGGCCATCTGCCTCCTGCTGGGCGCGGCGAGGACTGACCTCAAACGCTTGTCGCACCAACTCGTAAAGGATGGCTTCGCCGTCCTAGCCCTGGACATAACTTCCTTCGAATATCCGGAGGTATTGACCATCATGGCCCAAGGGATGGCCCATCTGGCCAGCCACTCCGACGTCGATAGAGGAAGGATCGGCGCCCTGGGGGTTGATCTAGGAGGCGACCTGGCCATCCGTGCCGCCAGCGCCGACCAAGAGATAAGGGCGGTGGCAGCCCTATCTCCCCTCTTGAGCGAGGAGACGGTCAAGCCGGGGCTGGCCATCTTGAGCGAGATGACCTATCTGGAAGGTAGGCGCTGGCTCCGGCGACTCCGAAGAGGAAGGCTAGTGGGCCAAATCGCCGCCCGGGAGCACCTCCCCCTGATAGAGCGGTCATGCCTCCTGCTCTGGGGGAAGGAAGACAGGCTTGCTTCCCCCCTCGAAGACCATCCCTCGGGGGTCGAGGTAGAGTCCATAGCCGGGGAGGGCCACCTTTCCCTCCCTCAGTCAAGGGTGGCCATCTCTTCTATGGTCGGATGGTTCCAGGAACAGTTGGGAGGATGAGCGTTGGATCAAGCCCTCTTCCGCCTGATCAACGGCCTGGCCGGCCGCTCTCCCCTCTTAGATGGGTTCATGCGGCTCTTGGTAAACGACTATTTCGTCCCCACCCTCCTGTTCCTCCTCTTAGTCGGATTTTGGTTCTCGGGCCAAGGGGAGGAGAGGGGAAAAAACCAGAGAGCCGCCTTGCGGGTGATAGTGGCCCTTTTGGTGGTTAACGCCCTGGTCAAGGTCTGCAACCTCTTCTACTTTCGGCCCCGGCCCTTCTCCGTACAGGAGGTCCACCTCCTCTTCTACCGCCCCTCCGATTCCTCCCTCCCCAGCAACCCCGCAGCGGTGGCCTTCACCTTCGCCGCCGTCCTCTGGAGACGCGAGCGGGCTTGGGGGGCTCTGGCCGGACTTTTGGCCACCCTCTTCGGCCTGGCCCGCATCTTCTGCGGGGTGCATTACCCCTTAGACATCATCGCCGGCGGGCTCATCGGGGTATTGGCTGCCTATCTAGTCGCTAGGGGAGAAAGGTTCCTCCATCCCTTGTACAATCTCTTCATTGAGTTGGCACGCCGCCTCCATCTGGCTTGACACCGCTTGTGCTGGATTTGAAATCCAGCACAAGCATCGATCCCTTGCATCATTTCTATCTACACTTGAGAATGCTTCCCTCAGTGTGATAGAATTATATATGGTATGGTAAGGCTTTTCTCTGGCCGTGGAGGGCAAGATGCGCGAGACAGACAAATGGATGGTCGATGAACTGGAAAGGGTATATAACGAACTCCACCGCATGCTCCGAGAGATAGTCTCTCCAGAGCAGTGGGACGCCATCCAGCGGCATAAAGGGTTTCGCCCCCCCACCGATGTCTATGAGACGACCACCCACGCGGTGGTGAGGGTGGAGATCGCGGGAGTGAAGAGGGAAGATCTGGAGGTCTCCTTCGCCAACCGAGTGCTGACCGTGGTGGGAAGACGACACGACCCGGCGGAGAAACTGGCCTATCAGCAGATGGAGATCTCTTATGGGGATTTTCGTACCGATGTGCTCATCCCCTGGCCGGTGGAGAAGGAAGGGATCGAGGCTATCTACGAAGATGGCTTCCTGGTCGTGCTCCTCTCTAAAAAGAGCAGCGTCCACAAGGTATCGGTTGGGAGCGAGGAAGGAAGATGATATCTAAAGAGCCACCAGAGGAGAAAAGGGCTACGCTTCCCTCCCCGCTCCCTATCCCTGGGGAGGCTGCCAGTGAGGTGCTGGGTGGACAGGTGGTGACCATCCCTTCCGAGTTGCCCATCTTGGCCCTGCGGAAGACGGTGGTCTATCCCCTAACCTGGATCCCCTTGAGTGTGGAGAGGCCGGAATCGATCCAGTTAGTGGATCAGGTGGTGTTGGGCGACCGTCTGGTAGGGCTGGTGACCATGAAGGCAGAAAAGGCAGAGAGGGCCCTCCCCGAGGACCTCTACCGCGTGGGGACGGTAGCCATGATCCACCGCCTGATCAAATCCCCTACGGGGAGCGTGGGGCTCATAGTGCAGGGGATCGAGCGCGTCAGGATAGCGGAGTTCACCCAGACCGAACCTTACCTCAAGGCTCGGGTAGAAGTGGCTCCCGAGCACGTTGAAGAGTCTATGGAGATAGAAGCCCTCTCCCGCAATACGGTGGAACTATTCCGCCGGCTGGTCTCCCTAGTAACTTACCTCCCCGATGAACTGACCATGGCTGTCCTCAACGCCGAGGACCCGCGACAACTGGGCTATCTGGTAGCCAACGCCGCTCGCATGGAGACCCAAGCGGCCCAGGAGATCTTGGAGATCGACGATGTAGGGGTTAAACTGCGCCGACTAAACCTCATCTTGAGTCGAGAACTGGAGGTCTTGGAACTGGGGAAGAAGATCCAGGCCGAGGCTCAATCGGAGATGGAGAAGACCCAGCGGGAATATTTCCTGCGGCAACAACTCAAGGCCATCCAAAAAGAACTGGGGGAGATGGATGAGCAGGCCAAGGAGATAAACGAACTGCGGGCCAAGATAGAGGCCGCCGGGATGTCGGAGGAGGCCAAGAAGGAGGCCCTGCGGGAACTGGATCGGCTCTCCTCCATGCCCCCCGCGGCGGCGGAATACTCGGTGATAAAGACTTATCTCGACTGGCTCATTAGCCTGCCCTGGCAGGTCACCACCGAGGATAATCTAGATATCGAGCGAGCCCGCAAGATCTTGGACGAGGACCATTACGACCTGGAGAAGATAAAGGAACGCATCTTAGAGTACCTGGCGGTGCGCAAATTGCAACTGGAGAGGGAGGAGAAATCCTTCAAGGGAGCCATCCTTAACTTCGTGGGGCCGCCGGGGACGGGCAAGACCTCCCTGGGCCGTTCGATCGCCCGCGCCTTGGGGCGGAAGTTCGTGCGCATGTCCCTGGGGGGGATGCGCGACGAGGCGGAGATCCGGGGCCACCGCCGCACCTATGTGGGAGCCTTGCCGGGGCGGATCATCCAATCGATAAAACGAGCCGGCTCCAAGAACCCGGTCTTCATGATGGACGAGGTGGATAAGATAGGGGTCGACTTCCGAGGCGATCCGGCGGCGGCGCTTTTAGAGGTGCTGGACCCTGAACAGAACTATACCTTCCGAGACCACTATCTGGACGTGGATTTCGACCTTTCCCAGGTGATGTTCATCACCACGGCCAACGTCCTGGACACCGTCCCCCCTCCCCTCTTGGACCGCATGGAGACCCTGCACTTGGACGGCTATACCGAGGAGGAGAAGGTCAAGATAGCCTACGGCTACCTCATCCCCCGTCAGAGGGAAGAGAACGCCCTTAAGGAGGGGGAGATCGAGTTCGAGGAAGAGGCCCTCAAGACCATCATCCGGGACTATACCCGTGAGGCTGGCCTGCGCAACCTGGAGCGAGAGATCGGCTCCATCTGCCGCAAGGTGGCCACCAATATAGCCAGCGGAAAAAAGGAGAAGGTGGCCATTACCAAGGAGAAGGCGGCCGAATTCCTGGGCAAGCCCAGATTCTACAAGGAGAGCGCCGAACGGACGGAGATCCCTGGCGTGGCCACGGGGGTGGTCTGGACCCCGGAGGGTGGGGAGATCCTCTTCATCGAGGCCACCAAGATGAAGGGCAAGGGCAATCTGGTACTCACCGGAAAACTAGGGGAGGTGATGAAGGAATCGGCCCAGGCGGCCCTCTCCTACGTGCGCAGTAAAGCCAAAGAGTTGAAGATCAATGAGGGACTCTTCGCCAAGAATGATATCCACATCCACTTCCCCGCAGGGGCCATCCCCAAGGACGGCCCCTCCGGAGGGGTGACCACGGCCACCGCTCTCGTCTCCCTCCTCACCAATAGGCCGGTGAAGGCCAACGTGGCCATGACCGGGGAGATAACCTTGCGCGGGCAAGTGCTTCCCATAGGAGGGGTAAAACAAAAGGTCCTGGCCGCCATCAGGGCGGGGATAGATACGGTAATCCTCCCCCGCCGCAACCAGGCCGATCTGGTTGACCTGCCCCCCGAGGCCAAGGAAAAAGTGAAGTTCATCTTCG